>CAIMFA010000877.1 GCA_903840185.1 uncultured Lentisphaeria bacterium
TAACAATTATTCTAAAATATATACAGTATCCATGTTAGTGGATATATTCTATTATATCTCGTTTGCTGCATAAAACAAATCCAAATCAGATACAAAATCTCGTATAATATACATCCTGAACAGAAAATATGTTAATTACATATGGTGAAAATAACTTTTTTTATGCAATTTATTGCTTTAAGCGGACTTTGGCAGGAGATAAATGGATCAATAGTCTTTAATGACGGCTTTCAGCGTATCGGCGAAGCGGCGGATGTCATTGCTGGAATTGTTGCGCCAGAAGCTGATTCGCAGCGCGGAGAATGCATCTTTTTTATTGTATTTCATGGCAGTCAGGGCAGGGCTGGGAAGATTGCTTTCGGCGCTGCAGGCGCTGCCGGAAGAAACCGTGATGCCATGTTCCGACAACATTCTAACCAGTACAGCGCCTTCATAACCGGGCAGGGTAATATGCAGGATGAACGGCGATGCGTCCTCCGGCGGAATGGTAAATATGATTTTCATTTTTCCAGCCAGTTCGATGCCGGCAAGGCTTTCACGCAATTCCAGATTCATAGCCTTTATTGTTGAAAGAACTTGTGTACTCTCGGCTATGCAGACTTTGACGGCGTGTGCCACCGTCAGCATGACGGCAGGATCGGGTCTGCCCGCCAGATATTCGCGACTGCGGGACCGGTCGAAAAATTCCGCCAGATTTTTGCGGGTGGAATCTTTGCCGGTACGCAGGATAAGCGCCGCGCCGCCGGGTGTTCCGAGTTTATGTCCGGAAACGGAAATGATATCCAGCGCGGCGTCTTGCCACGGGACCGGCAGTTTGCCTGCTGACTGAATGGTATCGGAAAAAAATAATGCCTGCGGAGCGCATCCGTTGATGACCTTGCGGACTCCCGGCAAATCCTGAACAACGCCGGTCTCGCTTTGGACATGGTGGATGGCGACGAGCACGGTATTGCGGTCAGCCAGCCGTCCCAGTTCTTCCAGGTCAACTTTGCCGTTAAGCAGCGGTACAATTCTGAGTTCGGTTCCGGTTCGTTTGAGCGCGGCCTGCAGCGCCGGATGTTCCAGTGTTGTGACGATATTGCCTTTGCGCAGCATTGTCGCATGGGAGAACAGATTGAACAGATCAGTGCCGGAATTGCCCCAGATTACCTTGGCTGATGAATCGCCGGTCAGTGCGGCGGCAAGATCATTTTCCGCCGCTTCAAGCTTTTGCCTGACTGCATAGGCCTGCTGATGAATGGCCTCCTGATTGGCATAGCAGGACATGGCGGCTGAGGCGAAAAAATCAATGACAGCTTTCTCCGGCGCCGCCGCTGCCGCGTTATCAAGATATATGTATTTATCAGGCATTTTTCCTGTTTCTGATTGCTTCTTTATCTTTTTCGGCTTTGGAGATGATTGAAGCGCGTTCCACCGCCAGGTCACTTTCCAGTTGATTGAATTCTTCCTGATTGTGCCTGGCTTTGGCAAATTTATTTTGATAGGTTATTTCCAGTCCGGCCAGCTTGGATTTACAGATGTTGTCAATTTCGGCGATTTGCTTTTTCTTGTCGTCGCTGACTTCTTTCAACGCTCCGCCGGAACGTTCCAGCGCCAGTTCAAATGAACTTTTCATAAACATGTGCTCCCGTGTTAATTTTTCCGGCGTTCGATTTCAAAAAAATGAATGGCATTCAAAACCAGGCCGTGCCTGATATGTCCGCCGGTAACGAGCTTGTCCAGTTCCGGCATCGAGACCAGTTCGGTCTCGATTTCCTCAGTATCTTCCAGTTGCGGTTCCGATACCTTTGCGCAGTTGTCAAACATCACGGTAAAGCAGAGATTGTTCTGGAGTGCCGGATTGGGGCATACTTTACCGATGATCCTGCCGTTTTCGCCGCGATATCCGGTTTCCTCGAGGAGTTCACGGGCTCCGCCGGCGACTGGATCAACATCCTGACGGTCAATTCCGCCGCCCGGAACTTCGATTTCCAGATTGCCGGAACCGTGCCGGAACTGCCGGATCATGACCAGTGAATTTTCCGGAGTCACAGCAATGACATTGACCCAGTCATAGCAGTGGATATAGTAGAAATCCTGTACCGCGCCTGTGCGGACGCATTCTGATTTCTCCAGATGCAGATCGAAAATCCGCGTTTTGAATACGCTTTCCTTGGAAATGCGTTTCCAGTTTGTCTTACTTGTTCCGGCCATATTCAGTTAACCTTTTTTATCTTAAACCAACGGCCCGGCGGACTTTACTCATGGTCTTTTCCGCCTCTTCCCGCGCCTTGCGGCCGCTTTCGTCGAGGATTTTCAATACATAATCGAGATTATTTGCAAGTTCTTCGCGGCGTTTGCGCATTGGTTCGAAATAGAGCCAGAGCAGTTCAAACAGCGCCTGTTTGGCGTGACCGTAGCCGTAGTTGCCGGCGCGGTAGCGCTCTTCCATTTCTTTAATCTGCTGTGGTGTCGCAAAAAGTTTATACAGGGTCATTATATTGCACTGGTCAGGGTCTTTTTTATCTTCAAGCTCTTTTGAATCGGTAACGATGCTCATCACTGTCTTGCGCATGGCTTTTTCGGTAGCGAAGATTGGAATTGTGTTGTTGTAGCTTTTGGACATTTTCTGGCCGTCGAGGCCGGGCACGACCGCCACATCTTCACGGATTTTCTCCTGCGGAATCGTGAGCACATCCCCGTAGATGCTGTTGAAACGGATGGCGATGTCCCGGGTAATCTCGACATGCTGCTTCTGATCCTTGCCCACCGGGACAATATTAGCCTGGTAAATCAGGATATCTGAAGCCATCAGCACCGGATAGGAAAAAAGACCGTTGTTCGGCACGAAGCCTTTGGCGATTTTATCCTTGTAACTGTGAGCCCGTTCCAGCAATGCGACCGAGGTGACAGTGTTCAATATCCAGGTCAGTTCGGTGTGCTGCGGTACATCCGACTGCCGGAAGAACACCGTTTTCTCCGGATCCAGTCCGCAGGCCAGAAAGTCGAGCGCCACGCCAAGAACGCGTTCCCGCAGTTCATCCGGGGCCGGGTTGGTGGTGAGTGCATGATAGTCGGCGATGAACAGGAATGCTTCTCCCTGCTTCTGCAGTTCAACCGCCGGACGCATCATGCCGAAGTAGTTGCCGATGTGCGGCACTCCTGACGGCTGTATTCCGGATAATATTCTCATGATCAGATCCTTTATTAAATATATCAAACCTTAAAATTACTCTTCCGGCGGAAAAATCAATCCGGAAGCGTTTAAATTATATTGATATTGAACATCCTGCAAATCAACTGCGGGGTGACAATTTCAGTCTGCCGTAACAATCTCCTAAATTTTTTCCATTCGTTTCGCGGCTGTAAAATGACGCGGCGACCGCCGCCAGCGATACCAGCACCAGAATGCTGAACAGGGTGATGTAAGCCGATGCTGGATAAATCCTGGCTTTGTCAGTGACAATTATCTGATCTTTGAAAATATCCAGCACCCTGCCGATGATCTGCGACATGACCGCCACCATGACATAAGCCGACGCATTAAATATTCCGATGGACACGGCGACTTTTTCCGGAGGATTCATTTCCTTCATCATCAGGACGACTACCGGGGAAGTTCCTGCCGCCAGCGCCAGCAGGATGAACGCCACCAGAAAAAAGTGCGGCGATGAGCGCATGATGGTGCCGGTCAGCAGCAGTATGGACGCGATCAAAGTCGCCAGCCCGTAGAATACCAGAAAGCCTTTACGGTTGTTATTCAGCAGTTTGCTGATAATGCCGGAAAGCAGCAGCGAACTCATGGTGCACAGCATCATGATAAAAGTATAACCGGAGGACTGTAATGGTGAAATCCCGCAAATATCCTCCAGAAACTTTGGTCCGATGGTCGCTTGAATGCTCAAATATATTGAAAAGGAGAGCGAAACGGTTATAATTATCGGATAGTTCAGGCTGTTTTTCAACACATCAATTGTGCTGCTCCAGATACGCTCCTCTTTCTGCGGGACATATTTTCTGCCGATACGCTGCATGATCATCCAGGTCAGGAACAGGACAATACAGGTGGCAAAGGCGACAATAAGGCATGAATTGCGCCAGCCGATACTTTCCACCATCAAGCGGAACGGCCTGGTGCCGACCAGTCCGCCGCAATATCCCAGCAGACATAGAAAGCCCAGGATCGGGGCATAGTTCTTCCCGCCGAAATAAAGGTCGGATTCTTTAACCAGGCACAAATACATGGCGCTGGCACCTAAACCGACCAGCGCCCGGCTCAGGTATAAACCCCATTCGCCCTGCGCCATCGGAAACAGCACAGAACCTGTACAGAGCAGTATTCCGCTGACAACCACGACTCTGACTCCGCCGAAACGGTCGGCTAAAAGTCCGGCAAACGGCTGCATCACGGCGTAGACAAACAGATAAATAGCGCTGAGCCTGGTAACTTCGACCGCGGAAACGGCAAATTCGGTTTGAATGTCGTTGAAGATCGCACCGGGAATAGCCACCCGCTGGAAGA
>CAIMFA010000878.1 GCA_903840185.1 uncultured Lentisphaeria bacterium
GAGACGGCGCGAAAATTCTACGGTCATATCCGCCGTAGTTTTCGCGCTGCCGGATTGCATCAGAGTTTCACGCAGCGATTTGGAGAAAATATTATCCAGCCAGAGCTTGCCGGGAACAAGTTTTTTAAGCCGGTAAAGTTTTTTGCTCTCCGGGTCGGAGTAACCGTCGAATCCGCCCGTCGCCCCGTAGTAGTGATAGAAACAGGCGCGTTCGCAGAAAGCGAAAAGTTCGCGTCTGGCGACAGACCAGGAAAAATTCTCCGCCTTGATTACTTTGAAGTCAAATAACTTATCGTTCAATCTGAACTCCATTGAAAACAGTGCTAAAATTCTAAAGTTCTAAAGTTCTAAAGTTCTGAACAACAGTCTTCTGTCTTCAGGCTGCTTCACTTGGACATTGGATATTCTCCCGCCCTGCGGGATCCCGCTTTGCGGGACGGGATATTGGATATTCAGCCCCGGCTGTTCCTGCTGTCTTCTGTATTATTCTGACTCCTGACTCCTGACTCCTAGATTTCTTAAAGTTCTATCTCCAGATTGCTGTGCATCCGCTTGGCTTTGGCCATGGCGTCTTCGACACTCTCGCCGCGGGCGAGTAGCACCGCCATCCGGCGGTGTCCGTTGACTTCGCCTTTGCCGAAAATCCGCAAGGTGGTATCTGGCTCCGCCAGCACTTTTTCGAGATTTTTGAATTTAACATGCTTGGATTTGCCTTCAACCACAACGGCTTTCGAGGCAGACGGGCCGTGCAGGCGGATGTTGGGAATCGGCAGTCCCAGGATGGCCCTGGCATGCAGCGCGAACTGGGAAAGATCCTGCGAGATCATGGTGACCATGCCGGTGTCGTGCGGACGCGGCGATACTTCGCTGAACAGCACATCGTCGCCTTTGACGAACAGTTCAACCCCGAAAATGCCTCTGCCGCCGAGGGCGTCGGTGACTTTTTTAGCTATATCCTGGGCTTTGACCAGCGCCTGATGCGACATCGGATGCGGCTGCCATGATTCACGGTAGTCGCCGTCAATCTGAATGTGGCCGACCGGCGCGAGAAATGAAGTGCCGCCGGCATGGCGCACGGTCAGCAGCGTTATTTCGTAATCAAAATCAACAAAGCCTTCAACAATCACCTTGCCGGCCCCGGCGCGGCCGCCTTCCTGGGCGTACTGCCACGCTTTTTCAATGTCATCAATTTTCCTGATGACGCTCTGGCCGTGACCGGAGGAACTCATAATCGGTTTCACCACGCAGGGAATGCCGATTTCCTTGACGGCGGCGTCAAAATTTTCACGGCTGGCGGCGAACCGGTATTTGGAGGTTTTCAAGCCGAGCTCTTCCGCTGCCAGGCGGCGGATGCCTTCGCGGTTCATCGTCAGGAATGCCGCTTTCGCGGTCGGAATGACGCAGTAGCCTTCCTTTTCCAGTTCAAGCAGCGTGGCGGTGGCGATAGCTTCGACTTCCGGAACAATGTAAGCTGGTTTTTCTTTCTCGATGACTTCGCGCAGCGCTTTGCCGTCGAGCATGGAAATCGTGTAGGAACGGTGTGCCACCTGCATGCCGGGGGCGTTGTCGTAGCGGTCGACCGCGATCACCTCAACCCCGAACCGCTGGAGTTCGATCACCACTTCCTTGCCAAGCTCGCCCGCACCAAGAAACAATACTTTCACTGCCGTATCTGATAAAGGAGTCCCGATTGCCGTCATAATATGTAGTCTCCATGATTAATATAAATGATGTTTTAAAATTAATCCCTGATCTCTCATTTTCAATACATAAAACCGGACAGCTTACTAAAAATTAGTTAGCTGTCCGGCATGAAAAGTACGGTTTGAGGGTTGGGCGGAAAGCTCGTCAGGCTAGCGATGCCAGTTTCCGGTTGATTTTTTCGCGTCCGGCCAGCAGCCAGGCGGCTTCGTCGGGATAGCGGTCCATCTTCAACTGGTAATCCAGACCGTCCTCCAGTAGCGCCACCGTCGCAGCCCGGCCGGTTTTATCTTCGAGCAGACGCAGCGCGCGCATATC
This sequence comes from uncultured Lentisphaeria bacterium, assembly GCA_903840185.1. Classification (GTDB taxonomy): domain Bacteria; phylum Verrucomicrobiota; class Lentisphaeria; order Victivallales; family Victivallaceae; genus CAIPAT01. Next base: position 2,020 of record CAIMFA010000878.1, read on the forward strand.
CTGTAGACCTTCCATGAACACTTCATATTTCAGCGAGTCCAGCGGTCCGTCTTCGCCGGGGTAGACCATGAAGGCATCGCCGCCCTGAAATGCCTGTCCGGCGTCGGTAACGCGGAACGGATCGAGCTTCTGGTCAAGCGAATACTGGCTGTACCAGAAGTTGAAGCCCCATTGCAGAAAACCGTAGATGTCATATTTGAACATCAGCATCCCCATGATACGGTTTCTGGCGGATGGAAAATGGAAGAAGCGGTTCGGCACTTTATCCCATTGTCCGCAGCAGTAATAAGTCCAGAGCGGTTTGACGCCTGCTTCCACGAATGGTTCAATGTGATTGTTGGCGGGAATCGGGTTTTTAATAATGCCGCGTTTGTAGAAATCAACATTCGACAACGCGTCAATCACCGGAAAATCTTCGACCAGGCTGTTGACCAGCGCCGCCGCCTGGCTGTATGCCTCGATATTATCCATGGACGGTTCGTCGGAAACATGGAAAAAACATTTGCCGTCCAGCTCTTTATGACGCAGCAATTTTAGTAATTGCGGCATCAGTTGTGAAAGAAAGTTCTTATATTCCGGGTCGGACGCGGCAACATGCCAGCCGAAGAGTTTCTTTTCTTCTCCAGCTTCAGTAACGACGATTTTCGGAATGCATTTCGCGCCCCATTGTGTAAAGAAATGAGACATTTCAAAATATTCAATACCGGCTGACAGGCATATATCGAGCCAGCGTTTCAACCGTGAAAAGTCAAAAATGTATTTGCTGCCTTTTTTCTCAATAATCAGCAGCTGGGTGGTGGGGCGTTCGCCGTCGATTTTCGTATCCAGCGGCGGTGTCCATAACGGCGTGAGCAGCATATTAATACCGTGCGCCGCGGCATTGGCGGCATATTTACCGACCAGCTCCCAGTGTTTTTCACTCCAGCAGGGGGTCTGATAATAACTGGCGATACAATCAGTGTGGAACCATTCGGTATGCAGCAGCAGCTGTTTCGGCAAGGTTACCGGCAGAACTTCCAGCGCGAACGTTTCGCTGCAATCAACGCGTAATTCCGGCTGGTCAGGAACGTCTCTGGAGAAACAGACAGTAATGTCATATTTTCCTGCTTTGCACTCCGCGGGAATTCGGACAGTGATCCACAAGGCGCGCCACTGAAACGGCAGAGCGTTGATGACGCCTTTTGACGGGTACAGCGGGTCGGGATACAGTCCCGCGGTTTTGCGCAGGACATTGTCATCAAAAGCCCAGCCGAGATAATCACACGGAACATAGCCGACTGTCCTGATCGAAATCAGTTCGCTGATCTCAGATTCCAGCTTAAAATTAATGTTCTTGATGGTGGAATCCGCCCAGTAGGCGATCTGGAATGCAAAAACTTCGGCGCGCAGCGCGGTAGCGCATTTAAATTCTTGTGCTTTTAGCTCTTCATCACAGAAAACTTTTTCCAGGGAACTCACCAGTTTAGTTTTGAATAACATTTTTTATC
>CAIMFA010000879.1 GCA_903840185.1 uncultured Lentisphaeria bacterium
GAGTCAGGAGTCCGTGTTTGACTGCGGTCCCCGCAGTTTCAGGAATAAGGAACGCTCAGGAATTTGAAAGGTCTTTCAAAGGAATGAAAAGACGTTCAATACTTTAGAATTTTAAAACTTTAGAACTTTAGAACTTTAGAACTTTAGAACTTCTTAAAAGTCTCTGTGGTTAAAAGAAGAGTTTCAAAGTCAGAATAAAACCTGAAAACAGTGAAGAGAAGAAATGGAATATCAGAAAATAAATTTTGCGCGTATTGGCGGTTTGCTGGCGGTTGCCGGATGTACTGCTCTGGTGGCGCTGACTTTATGCTCATGCGGCTGGATAACCGCCCAGACCGATGACGAAGAGGTGAAAGACCTGGAAAAAGATATGCGGGCGGAAAAGCGGACCACGGTTTTTGAGCAATCCCTCGGCAGGCTCGGCTTGATGCTGAAAGGGTATGGCGTTCCTGATACTCCGGTTCAAAGTAAAAATATCGGCAACCAGACTGCCGAGCAAAGCGTTCCAACCGATCTTTACGTCATGGTTGCAACCACTATCAGCAAAATCGGCAAACCGCTGATCTTCATTCCTTATGACGTGCAGTATGTCATTGGCGAAACAACCACCGGCGGTAATATTCAGCGCATATATCCCAAAGTCGTGATTGCCGGCGGCATAACCGGCTTCGACCAGGATATGGTTGAAAAAGAGCGCGAAATGGAAGCGGAAGGCGGCTGGGCCGGCGCTTCGGCAGGCGGCAGACTGAGCGCGGAAGGCGGACTGTCCAGAATAACGATAGATTTAAATATGCTGGATTATAAAACCCAGGTTTATTTCCCGGGGGTAGTTACTTCCAATTCCATTTGTCTCCGTAAAGACAAACTGGGCTGGGGGGTTTTCGCTTATTATATGGGTAACGGTGGTTCTTTCGATTACGATCTCAAGCACAAGCAGGGGGTGCATGCCGCCTTGCGGACAGTGGTGGAATTCAGCTTGATCGAGCTCCTTGGCAAAATGTTTGAAGTGCCGTACTGGAAATGTATTGAAGGCGCGGAACCCGACCTGAAAATGGCGGAACGGCTGCGTGACGAGTTCGCCTATCTGCCTGAAGATAAACAGGCGCTGAAGATAAAGAAAATGTTATTTCTGCACGGCTACGACGTCCAGCGGGACGTTCCGGTGATTCAGGGATTTGAAGAAAAGATTATCAGAACTGAGATGAACAACCGCAAATGTTCTTCAATGGCCGATCTTTATATTAAATTATGGAACACCGTGCCTATCGAAAAATCTGCGGTGCGGGTTGCCATCGAACAACGCTACCGGCTGAGAGAAGAGCGCGAAAAACAGCGTGTTGCCGAAGCGGAAAATAAGGAGAAAGCAGCAGCGGCCGAGCAGGAGAAAAAACAGCAGGACGCCGCGATGCAGACCAAAATCAATTCTTTCCACGTCAATGTCGCCAGCGGCGATGAATTGTTCCAGAAACAGAAATATGATGAAGCCGCGGTTTTTTACGCCAGAGCCGCGGAACTGTTCTCCGGCGAGGCTTATCCTGCGCAGAAGCTGAAAGAAATTCAGGCGATCAAGGATAAAATCAGAGCGGAAACCGATCAGCGGACAAACCTGTATGCAGAGGCGGAACGGTCATTTAAGTCTGCCGAGAACGCGGCGTTCAATCAGGCGGCTTACAAGCAGGCGCTGCAGTCGGTGCAGGCGGCGCTGGCCGCCGATCCCGGCAACAGGAAACTGACTGAAATGTTAAAAGCAATTAACACCAAACTTGATAAATATAAAACTGTATTGGGGGCAGGGAAAGAAAATGAGTGGTAAAAATATAAAGAGTTCAAAAAACTTTTGGGCGGCCTGCATGCTGGTAACCGGCATTTCCGCGGCGCTGCTGCTGTGTTCGTGTTCAGTTGTTGACTGGTTCAGCGGCCATGTCAGCGATGAAGAAGTCAAAGATATGGACAAGGATTTGGGCAAAGCGACTCAAAAGCAGAGTATCTATGATGAATCGCTTAAAAAGTTCGGACTGATGCTTGAGGCATACAATATTCCTCAAATCAGAGTGCAGAGCAAAATGATTAAAAATGAAACAGCGGAAAAAGATCTGCCGGACAGCGTTTCCGGAATGTTAAGCTCCGCCGTAAATAAAATCGGCAGCACGGTCATCTATGTTCCCTACGACCCGAACTATGTTATCAATGAAACGACTACCGGCGGCGACATTAAGCGCGCTCTGCCGAAAGTCGTGATTGCCGGCGGAATTACCGAATTTGATAAAGAATTGATAGAGAAAAAGCGGGAATTGAAAAGCAAAGCCAATGTCGGAGATAATTTCGGTTCTAATTATCAGTACGACGGCGGCGCCGGGTATAAAGCCGGTTCCGGCATATCGCGGATGACGCTTGACCTGCAATTGATGGAATATCAGACGCAGACTTATCTTTCCGGCGTTCAGACAATCAACTCCATCAATCTGCGCAAAACCGAACTGGGCTGGTCCGTAGGATTCTTCTTTGAAGGCAACGGTTTCACGTTTGATTATTCACTAAATAAGAAGCAGGGGAAATACCAGGCGCTGCGGCTGCTGGTGGATCTGAGCGTACTAGAAGTCCTGGGCAAATATTTTGATGTTCCGTACTGGCAGTGTGTGAAAGGCGCGCCCCCGGACGCCAGAATGCTGGCCCGGCTGAAAGAGGAATTTGAAACGTTGAACCAGGCGCAGCAGTATGCTTATTTGAAAGAATTTCTGTTCTTCCACGGTACTCCCGGCATTGACCGCTCGGCACCCGGAATTTCCGACAAGGAGCTGGCGGTGGTCAAAGAAAGGATGAAATATTTCAATTGCCCTGACTATGCTTCGTTATTCCTGAAACTGTGGGAGACTGTGCCGCTGGAAGAGTCCAGAAAGCGCATCCGCCAGCATCAGAAAGAGCAGAACGAAGTAGTCCAGAAGTCCCAGGAGGACACCAGCAAAAAAATTGCGCAATACAATTCCCTGATTGAGCAGGCGGATAACCTCTACAAGCAGGGCGGACTGCCGCAGGCCAGAGAGCTTTACCGCCAGGCTTCGCTGCTGCTGCCGGACCAGCCTGATCCGAAAGACATGATCAACCGGATTGACACCCAGCTGGCAGGGACTCAGAATCAGGTGCAGAGCCAGACTCAGACTACCGCTCCTGCCGCGCCCGCGCCGCAGGAGCCGTCGTCGGCGTCAAAACCGGAAGCCGCACCGCAGAAACCGGCGGCGGCAAAGAAGGAAGCTCCGTTGAATCCGTTCAAAAAGGATACGGAATGGTAAATCATTGACAACATTGGTTTCAGGATGTATAATGTTTATTACTGCAATGATGATGCGTTTAACATTTGTCGAAGAGGCTGATTTATGAAAAAAGTCATTTACTCTTTAATAATGGCGCTCCTGGCTATGCCGGCGGCCCTTGGCCTTTCATATGTAAACCTGAAAAATTCGGAAGTAAAGAATGTAAATCAGGATGTTAAGAATACGGCGGACGGAGGGTCAAAAATCAACTCCGGGATAACAGCCAAAGGTTCAACGATCGTAAATTCAAAAATAGACAATACCAATCAGAATGTGACGAATAAGGCGACTGGAAACTCGACCATCAATTCCGGAATTGAAGCGAACAATGCAACCATTAAAGATTCAAAGGTGGAAAACCGCAACATCGGGGTGCAGAACACCGCGACAGGAAATTCCGTTATCAACTCAGGGATCAGCGCCAATAATGCGACCATTAAAAGCTCGACAGTCCTTAACTCGAATACCGGTGTAACAAACACGGCAACCCAGGGCAGCAAAATCAATACCGGTATTGCCGCCGACGGCGCGACAATCAAAAACTCAACTGTAATCAATGAAAACTCTAATATAACGAATACCGCAACTAACGGATCAAAGATCAATACCGGTATTGCCGCTGACGGCGCGACAATCCAAAATTCTAAAATTACTAATGTTGCGAAAGACATGAACAACACCGCTGACCAGGGGGCCACACTCAATTACGGGCTCAATCTTGAAGGCGCAACCGTTAAGGATGCTAAAATATCACAGTCGAACACAAAAGTATCAAATACTGCAACCGGCAGCGGCTCAAAAGCAAATTCCGGAGTTGATCTGGGGGGAAACTGACGGTTGTTGATGATATAAATGAACGTGAAAATCGAGTTGCAACAAAGGAAGTTGTCAACTAAACAAAAGGGGGAGATCATGAAAAAGGCAATTATCGCAGTAATCGTAACCGCAACCGCAATCCCGATGGCAATGAGCCTGACACAAGTTAATTCCGGTGGCGGCGGCGGTTCCGCCACCACAGTCAAAAATTCGGAAATTAAAAACGTCAATCAAGACGTAACTAACGTTGCGGAGGAAGGTTCCAAGGTCAATTCAGGGATAGAAGCCAGAGGTTCGACGATCAAAAATTCAAAAATTGATAACACCAATCAGAATGTTACCAATAAAGCGTCGGGCGGCTCGACAATTAATTCCGGCATCATGGCTAATAACGCCACCATTAAGGATTCAAAACTTGAAAACCGCAACGTAAAAGTGGAAAATACCGCCACCGAGGGATCGGTAATCAATTCCGGGATAAGCGCGAATGACGCCACCATAAAAAACTCGACGCTTTCCAACGTCAACGAGGGGGTGACCAATAAAGCCAGCAAAAACTCGGTTATCAACTCCGGTATTCTCGCTGACGGCGCCACCATAAAAAATTCGACTGTCGCCAATTCCAATAAAAAAGTAACGAACACTGCCGATGAAGGAAGCACTATCAATTCCGGCATCGGTCTGGAAAAAGCAACGGTCAAGGATTCAGTCATAATCAATACAAATGAAAACGTAACTAATATTGCGAAAGGCGGGTCAGCAATCAATTCCGGTATCTCGGCTGGAGGGTCGGAAATTAAAAATTCCAAACTGCTTAATCAGAATACTGACGTCAAAAATACCGCGACCAATGAGTCAAGTATTAATTCCGGGATTTACGCCGACGATGCAAAAATTAAAAATTCAACCATTACGAACATAAATAAAAATGTGACTAATACCGCCGATGGCAAATCCTCTGTTAACTCCGGAATAATGGTTGACGGCGCCACAATAAAAGACTCAAAAATTTCCAATACCAACACTAATGTAACTAACACTGCAACCGGCGGGTCAACCGTAAATTCAGGTATCGACCTGGGCGGAAATTAATGCTTATATGTTAAAACTTATTTGCAGTATCATTGCGATGACGGCTCTGTCCGCTGCGGTAATGGCAGACGCGCAGAGCCGTTTGATCGCGGAAAAAATCAAAGAACTGGATGATATCAACCGTCAGGTGATTCAACAGCTTGGCGATTTATCCAAATATGAGAATAAAACGGTTTATGTCAGGGCTAAGCTGATTCCTCAGGGGGATGCCAAATATAAAGTAAAAATAGACCAGGTTTCAACTGATAAAATAGATTTCGGCAATTGCGCGAAAGACGAAAAAATTATTGTGGTAAAGGGAAAAGTCTCTCAGGACAAGTCCAATAAATTTACCATTGATCTGGAAAACGTTCTGCCGCCGCCGGACGATTCGCCCAAAGACAAGAGCTCGAAAGATAACAATAAATCCGGAGACAAAAAGAAATGATCAAAATCAAGTCGGCTTTAATTTTAATTGCACTTTGCGGCCTGTTTCAATTCAGCGCCGCCGGCAAAGAACTTACTGCGGCGCAGAAAAAACTTAATTCGGTTAATTGCGCCAGGGTGCTGGCTCAGCGGAATATTGTCGAAACCGTCTACGGGGTGAAGATCCGTTTTCTGGAGGAGGTAACCAATCTGAGTGAAGGCAGTTTTCTGGGAACGACCGAAACTAAAACCGGCGAACGGAATATCAGGGGTATTGAGTTTATTGAAAAATATGACCCGAAAACTGATATCGCCCAGGTAACCGCAGTGTTGAAACTGAGCCGCATTGCCGACATTATCGACAAAGATAAATTCAACCTGGACAAGTTTCCGAATCTGGAAATGCGCCGGGTGGCATTTGCTTCCTCCACGCCGGAAAACACCAAAAAACTGGCCGCGCTACGGGCTGCTGAAATCGAAGCTTATAAAAACCTGTTTAAGCAGATTGGCGGATTTACGCTGGAAAGCAATACTAAAGTGAAAAATTTCATGCTTTCCTCGGACAAGGTCAAAGCTCAGGTTATAGGGGCGGTAATGGGAGCCGAATACGATGGTTTCGCCTGGGAAGGCAAAGGCGATGACGCCGTGGCGATTGTAAAATTGCGCCTGGACCTGAAGCGCCTTTCAGAAATGCTCGGACAGAAAGTTGTTGATTATGACAAAGACGCAATTGAAGCCGAGGGCCGGGCCGCCCAGGGTTTCGCCGCCGCCGAAGACAATCAGGAACCTTCAGACCAGGCCGTAAAGAAAGCGACCCCTAAAATAAGCGAAGGCAATGTTGACGTCATACCCTGAATTTAAATTCGGGGGAGCGGGAGTTGGCGATGAGCGTAAAATTTTCTCCGGGGATTCTGGGTTCCGTTTTTTTATTCTGCCTGTGCATATCCGCGGCGGCCGACAGCAGCTATGAAGATCTGGATAAATGCATAGTTGAAGCGTATAACGCCAATCCCAAGCGCACCGCCGAAGTTTATACATGCAGCATGGAAATGATTGAAAAAAGCCGCCGCGACGGCGGGCACGAAGCCAAAGAGTGGCGGTCCAAGGCGGAAAAGATGGTTACGCTGGCCTGTTTTTATGAAACCACGCTTGCCGTTCAGAACAATGATTTCCTGACCGCGTTTATCTGGTCGCAGCGCGGACTGACCAATGGCGCGTCCAGCGGCGAAATTGGCGGTATAAACATCAAAGAAGTTCATGAATTCCTGATAAATGCGACAAAGGAACTTGAAGCCAATGAAGCCGTGAAAAAAGCCGAGTTCGGCAGGACAAAACTGATTATCGCAGACTACCGGAAAACTCCTCCGGCGGCGAGCCGCGAAGACGGCAATAAATCAGTTGCCGATCCGAAGGGAAATCTGCAATATCAGCTGGTGGCCGGTCCCCTGACGGATGATCAGAAGCAATTATATGTTGTAGTGAGATCGAACGGATCGGATATAAAGATATTCAATTACCCGGGAAGAGGCTGGAAAGCGGATACCTGGCAGCCGTTCTCCGCGGATACTTATTATAAATCATGGCAGGAAGCCGCTGAGCACCTGGCTGGCAAAGGGGAAAAGAAGTGAAGGTAAAAATCATATTTATTTGTTTTATTGCGTTGTCATTCAGCAACCTGCCGGCCATGCCCGCGCAGAACAACAATGACGGAGTGAAAAAAGCGGATGGCGCGTCGACCGCCGCCAAAAAAGTCATGGTCGCGGAAATCAAACCGGCGGCAAAAGACAACCCGGAAGTCAAACAGGCAGCCAAAACCGGCGATTCACTTTTTCTCAATATTAATGAAAACGCATTAAATGTGGCAGTAAAAAATTCTCAAATCAATTCCGGCATAGATGCATCGGGAGCTGACATCCGGGAATCAAAACTGAGCAATACAAATACCGGTGTTTCCAATCGCGCAGAGAACAACTCCAAGATCAATTCCGGCATCAGCGTAAAAAAATCCTCCATCCAAAAATCTGAAATAACCAACCGCAATGCCGATGTAACCAATACCGCGCAAAACAATTCCACCATCAATTCCGGCATTGAAGCCGATGACGCAAAAATCAAAAATTCAAGGATTACCAGTACCAATGCAAGAGGAACCGCTTCCGCGCAGAATAATTCTTCCGTCAATTCCGGAATTTCGGCGAATAACGCTAAAATCGCTGACACTAATATTGATAACAAGCAAACCGGCGGCACGAATCTGGCCAGGGAGAAATCCGAGTCTAATTCCGGAGTAAATCTAAAATAATCATAATAGGAGACTGCGGATGTTTATCGTTAAAATCATTATGAGCTGCTGGCTGGCGGCATCTGTGATTTCTGACCAGCAGACAAATGTAAAAAATGTACATGACGGCAGTTCCTCCGTCAACAGCGGAGTTTCTACCGGCAATAATTCCGGAATAGAAAAATCTTCCGGCAAAACCGTTGCAGTTACACATTCTCTTGCGCCGTTCGCGGCGCTTGCAGTTGACGGCGCATTTGACGTTGAGGTTCAGCGCGGAACAAATTATCGAGTCACAGTCAGTGGCGATAAAGCGATAGTAGAAAATGTTACAATAAATGTTTCAAATGAAAAATTGAGCGTCGTACTGAAAAAGAATTATGTGATGGAAACTGCAATTAAGTTAATAATCGAATTACCGGAGCTGCGCAGGTTAGACTTTTCCGGCGCCGGAAATATAGTAATAAATGATGCGGCCGGTGAAAAACTGGAAGTTTTTGCCGAAAAGGCATCGGGGGATGTGGCCATTTCCGGGAAAGCCAAAAATCTCAAGCTTAAAATCAATGGTTCGGTAACTGTTGATGCCGGAAAGCTTATAGTGCAAAATGCCGAGGTTGACGCGCAAGGCGCATCAACTGTCACAGTTAACGTTCAGAACAGTTTGAATGCAAAAGCCGCCGGAGCGGCAACGGTGCGCTACCGCGGAACTCCGAAAGAATTAAAAGAGCAGACAAGCGGGGCTGCCTCGCTGGAAAATATAAATTAACGGGAGATGCTATGAAGATGCGGGTTTTGAAGAATATTATACTTTGTCTGGTTCTGTTCGCTTCCTGCGGTATCCGGGCGCAGGAGCTTAAAGAGGTAACGGTCACCGGCAGCGCGGAAGGCACGCCGGACAAAGCCGGGGAACAGGCGCTCGCAAAAGCGCTGCGTGATGCAGTTCAGCAGGGGGCCGGAGTTGATGTGATGAGTGAGACTAAAGTCAGCAATTTTCAGGTTGAATATGACCGGGTCATCACGTCGTCGTTCGGCTACATTAAAGATTATAAAATCATATCAAAAAATTATTCAGACAAAGATAAAATTTACAGCGTCACGATAAAAGCGCAGGTAGGCAAGGGCAGTCCTGGAATGGACCAGGTGTTGGCGCTCCGGCTGCTGGTCAAACGGATGCAGTCTCCCCGGTTGCTAATCCAAGTCAAGGAGAAGATTTCCGGTGAATACAATTCCGAAATGCCGGTTTCTCAGGCGGTGCTTGAAGAAATCGCCCAGAAAACCGGGCTTGAAGTTTTTAAGCAGAATGTGATTCAGGAGCGTGACGAAAAAGAGTCAGACCGCGCCGCGCTGCTCGGGGACGCGCTGGAAAGCAAAGTGAAAAAAGCAGGCATCGCCAGCACTTCCGATTTTAAAATCACCGCCAATGTAAACGGCAGTGTCGGGAAAATGAAAGAACCGTTTCCGGATGTTCAAGTGCGTGACGCTTCCGTAGGCATTAATATGCAGGCGGTATGGACCGATACCGGTGAAGTCATTTCGACGGTTAATATCCCGACGCTCTTCTTCCGCGGCGAAGGCAATATGAGTCTGCCGTATGAAATGCCGGACCAGCTTCTGCGGCATTACCTGATGGAAATATTGACCGGCAAGGCCAAAGGCACCGAACAGGACAACGCCTATTCGCTGTTCAGGAAGATACTGGCGAAATGGGTCGTCGAACTTGATCTTGGCGCGAAAGTCCAGCTGGAATTCAAGCAGATTGACAAAGAGACTTTCGACAAGCTGATTGAAAAACTGCGCGGCAATCCGGATATTTCCTATGCCTGGAGACGTGAATTCGACAGCCGGCTCTATTCGGTTATTGAAATTGAAACCCGGCTGGACGCCGCAAAAATCGAAGACGTCGTGCTGGCTGAAGTTGGACGTAAATTCAAAATAGACACCGCGACCAAAAGACGTCTCCGCTTTATGCCTAAATAATTGCGAAACTGTCGTTCAGGTCTTGCAAAACCTGCGATTCCTGCTAAAATAACATATCAAACTTGAGTTCAGGGGGCAGAAGAAGTATGAATAAAAAAAAGATCATTTGCGCGCTTTCACTGACGGGGCTGATTTTTGTGCTTGCCGGCTGCACTTCGCCGGGCGGCCTGGCGCCTTCAACCATGCCGATCACCGCTAAAGACAGTTATACGATTATTCAGCGGGATGCGTATGCGGTTGACTCCAGTGTTGCCATCCTGATGATGTTCCCGGTCACGACCTGCAGCGCCTACGACGCCATGCAGAAAGCCAAAGCCAAGTACAAAGCCGATGCTTTAATCAATGTTACCGCTGAAAATATTTATAACCCGTATTTCTTTTACAGCGTACAGAAGATTGTGGTCAGAGGCGACGCCATTAAATTCAAAAAATCCGGTAACCTGCTGGAGTAAATTATGAAAAAGAACATTCAAAACTGTTTATTGGCGGTGTCGGGATGTTTCATGCTGCTGTTCATCACCGGCTGTACCAGCGTAATCACGATTTCTCCGTCCACCACCCCGATTACTGAAAAAGACACTTATACGAAATACGGCCGTGTTTCCGGCAGTTCGTCAGGTTCCATGATTCTCGGTATTCCGTTTCAACCTTCAGAGCCCTCCAGAGCTGCTCGCGACAGTGCGATCAAGAACGGCAAAGGCAATGCTATGATTGAAGTGACGGAAGAATATAATATGTTAAATTTATTAGTAGTGGTATTTTTCTGGACTAAGGTTGAAGGCACTGCCGTCCAGATTACACATGCCGGAGAGGAGATTGAATAGTGAACAGGTGGTTATTGTTATTGGTCGCGGTTTCAGCCGTTTCTTTTTGCGGATGCAGCAGCATTTACATGCCGGCGGTTGATCCCAATAAATCCGATTTGACCGCGGAGCAGACCGCGGCATTAAGCAAAACTAAATTTAAAGTTCCGTGCCGTGTGGAAGTGCATTGCCCGGACAGCATGGTAGGCAGCGGACCGAATACGTTCACTGAAGATACTTATCACTATCCGCTCCAGGAAATACTCAGGAACGGTTTTGGCAGCGCGGCCGGCAAGATTTTTGAATCGCCGCGCAGCGAAGTGATTGATGCGTTTACAGTTTACGTCACGGTGCCAGAATCGCAGCTGGTGGTATCCGGCGGCGTGGCGCAATATACCCTGGATGTAATCGTTGTGTTAAAAGAACCGGGCGAAAAGAAAATTGACGCTTTCGAGCTGAAGAAGACGGTTGAACTGCCGCATGAAAATAAGAAAGAGGTTCCGGCGGCGATATACAAGGCGGTTCAGGAAGTGGCGTTTGAATCGGCTAAAAAGCTTTCCGCCAATCCCAAGGTTATGAAGACAGTCAAACGGTTTGAAGACCGTTAATTTTGAAATGTAATTAAACGAGGGGGCATGAATTATGAGATCTAGCTGGAAGCTCTGGGGACTGGTTGCGCTTGCCATGTTGACCGCAGTTATCGCTTATGCCAATGGTGCGCAAAATATCACTTCAACCATTAATACCGCACGGTTTATTCTTTTCGGCGGCAGTTACACCGTTTCTGAGACCAGAACTGATAACGGAGTATTCAAACTGGATACTTATTCCGGCAAAACCTGGATTTTGCGTACTTCCACCAATGAGAATGGAGTCCGGACTGAACGCTGGGAGCCGGTTGCAGAGGCGGATACGGAACAGCCTGCCATCAAGCAGTCCAACATGCTGCCGAAGCCCTGATTACCGGGATTATTTTGTGAACTGTTTCTGCTCCCTGAATTTACTGGGATATTCTCCGCTGTTCCTGAAAAAGAATCTTGAAAAAGAAAAGACATCGGAGAATTCCATAATTCCGGCGATTTCCGCAATTTTCAAATTGCTGTATTGAAGCATTTTACGGGCTGTTTCAATGCGCTGCTCATCAATAAAAGTCTTCAACTTAACTCCGGTTTCCTTATGAAATAGACTGGATATGTGATTGCGGGAACATCCGGCAAAACCGGCCACTTCGTTTACGGTAGTACGCCTTCCGGCTTTGTTGTCGATAAACATTTTCACATGGTCGATAATCGTCAATTCCGCCGATGCGGCTTGTCTGGTCTGGAGTTCCAGTTCCGCCAGTAGTCCGGTTAAACTTTCTATAACCAGAAAAGACTCGCCGGTAAAACTATATCTGTTCAGCTCCGCCAGTAATAAATGTCTTATATTCATTGAATGGTCTGATCTTTTCAGTACCAAAATTTTTTCCGGCTGAACCGCTACTTCCGTGCAAAATTTAATTGACCATGATGATTGCGGTTTATTGTCATAAGTGAAGCAATGAGGACAGCCGGGAGGAACCAGAATACAGTCGTCCGTTCCTGCTTTCAGCTTATCTTTTCCGGATTTTATTTCAACAGTGCCTGAAGTAATATACTCAAACTGCCAGAACGCGTGGGCGTGCGTCACCCGCCGGGCGCGTGTATTCTCGTCATGCTGAATGAAAAGCAGTGTCACTGGATTCAATAAGTGCCGTTGCAGAGTAATGTTTTTAAGATAATTTTTGTGCATTTTGACAAGCAGCCTGTGTTTTTTGCCATTTATTATAACTTTCTAACATCTATAATATAGTATGTGTAAATTGTAATGTAAAATTTTCTGTAAATAATCAGGAGTCATCATGGGATTTTATAAGATTGCGTTGTTATTCTTTTTTGCAGCCGGTGTTCCGGTTTTTGCAGATACTGTCCCGCTTAAATGGGATTTCGAGTCTGGAACCCAGGACTGGTTGCCATGGGGCGTGAATGCGGATTCCGGACTGAGTTCCGCGCAGATGAATGAGATATTAACTGTTTCAGAAATTGCTCCGTATGAAGGCAGGAAGGGTCTTTTGTTAAAGGACGATTCCGAAACAGCTAACCCGTATATGTCGCTGGGCAAAGCGGTTACGGTTGACGTAAAGAAAAAGTATTATTTCAGAGGATATATAAAATCAGGAGACAATACTCCTGTTCCCGCCGCGGTTGGCATCGCCGCCGAATCCAATGGAAAATTCGTAAAATGGTTTAAAGCGAAAGTGGAAGTCAGCGGAGACTGGCAGGAATTCAGCTTATTCACTGACGTGATTCCTAAAGAAACAACTCACCTCAGACCGTCGGTATTTATATTCAATGACAATGCGCCTGCCGGGAAGGGCTCCGTGTTCCTTGATAACCTGAGTTTTGGCGAATGCTCATTTATAAAGGCTGACATGTCCAGGGCGGTAAACCGTGCTTTTATGGATGAAAATGCCGGCGACGGAATCGGCGGCTGGACGGATCAGGGTGATAATGACCTGCGTAAAATAAAGGGCGGAGAGAAAGTTGTCAGCAATATCCCTTTTGATATCTTCAAGCCGGCTAAAATGACAGACCCTGCTGTAATAGGGCTGCGAAAAAACGGAGGCTTTGCTGGCAGCGCAGAGTTGCAAGTTCCGGATATTGAATGCGACTGGATATACATTCTGAACACTGCCGCCTGGGCGAGAGGGAATGCCGGTAAAATTAAAATCAATTATGCAGACGGTTCATCCGAAACTGTACCCGTGAACTGCGGGGAGCTTGTCGGCGACTGGTGGGACGGAGTCGCTAATAATGCCGCAACGGTTCCTTTGTATGATGTCTGCCCGAAAAAGAATCCGGTATGTCTTTTCGCCGCCGCAATCAAAAACAAGTATCCCGGCAGGGCAATAAGGTCGCTGGTATTCAGCGCTGGGACGGATGATGTCGTATGGCTGATTTTGGGCGTCACTTTCGGGCGCGGCGCGAATATGCTTGAACCTTCAGTGACAGCACAGCGGGACTATTCAAAATGGTTTTCATTTGAACTTAAAAATAAGAAATCCCCGGACGCGCTTGTAAATCTTTCATTTCTGCTTGACGCGCCTGCCGGAAAACACGGCTTCCTGAAAGTGAAAGCCGGAAAGTTTGTGTTTGAAGACGGTACGCCCGGACGCTTCTGGGGTACAAATATACACTCCTCCAATACACTGTTCCCGACAAAAGAGCAGGCGGAGGCGGTCACTGACACTCTTGCCAGGTATGGAGTAAATCTTGTAAGACTGCATCTTACTGAATACTGCCTGATAGATGAAGCATTTGCCGACCGTCAGCATTTTATAAGTGATGCGGCAAAACTTGAGCGTTTTGACTACTACATAAAATGTTTCAAGGACAGAGGAATATACCTTCTGCTTGACTCGGTAAGCGGACTTTCCGCCAGAAATTTCACCGGCAGCGACGGCGTGGCCGGGTATAAAGAATATTTCTCACACCGTCCGTGGGCGTATTATGATCCTGTGCTGATTGAGCTCGGAAGAAAATACATGAAAGACTACCTTACTCATGTTAACAAATATACCGGTCATTCATTGATCAATGATCCCGGCATAGCCATGCTGCTGATTATAAATGAACAGTCAGTATTTTTTGACTGGCAGAAAAAAAGCGGAACCCCGGACTATTACAAAAAGCTTCTCGCGAAGCTGTACAGTCAGTGGCTCATAAAAACATACGGCGGCAGGGAAGCTGTGATCAGGGCATGGACCAAAAACGGCGTTTCTGCACTGCTTGAAGGCGAAGATCCGGCAAAAGGCAATATTGAGCCGTTGAACTGCGAAGATTTAGGAGAATCTTCAAAAAAGTGGAACTCCGCCAATTCCGAACCCAGAGTAAAAGATTCGGTCAGATTTTATAAAGATTTGCAGACAACCTATTATTATGACATGAAAGAATATCTAAAAAGCCTCGGCTGCAAAGTTCCCGTCGCCGGGACAAACATCATCTATGACGCGGCTGAACTTGAGACTCATCTGGCAATGGATTATACCTCGCAAAATGTTTATTTTGACCATGTTGCCCTGGGCGCCGACGGCTCTATGACAATGAAAAATATTCCTATGACCAGGGTCAATCCCGTTGATGGCGAACAGGTGCTGATAGAGCAGCCGATTGCCGCGGTAAAACTCGACAAGCTGCCGGTAAGCAGCACTGAAACTGACGCCATGTGGCCGCATGAGTGGAGAGCATCGCACCTGATCTCGCTTTCGACGACATCCGCGCTTCAGGACTGGGATGCCATGTTTCAGTATGCGTATATGGGCGGATGGGGCTACACCTGGGATCAGTCTGAGAAGTTTGAACAGATACCGAATCCGACCGTGGAATTCAATGACCCCGCTGTATTTGGCACGTTCCCGGTCTCTTCCCTGATATATCACAGAAGAGATGTGGCCCCTTCGAAGAATCTTATCCAGCTTGTTTACAATGAAAAAGATACTATGTATCAGTCCGGGACATTGAGAAATGCGATGTTTCCATTCAATTATCTTACTTATGTGTCAAGGGTGGAAAGCTGCTTCAGCAATCCGGCGTCTAATGCCGCAATGCTGATTTCTTCTGAAAAGCCCCTGCGCCGGAATGATAAGCCTTTCATGCAGTATTCCAAAGCTGATAATTTACTTAAAAAAGACGCGCTGGCCGCGGAACTCGACAAATATCTCAAAAATAATGGGATAATTGAAGAAAACACCGGCCTGCGGGACGGCAGGCTGATCAGCGACACCGGAGAGCTTGTGAGAGACTGGAAAAAAGGTTTAATTCTTGTGAATACGGCAAGGACTCAGGGCTTTACCGGATTCCCCGGCTCTGAAGAAATCAACTTTAAGGACATATCTATAAAATCGTCAAATCTGTTCGCGACAATTACCGCAAGCTCTCTTGACGGGCTTGATCTTGCTAAATGCTCGAAAATCTTCCTGACAACTGTCGGGAGAGCCGAGAACAATAAGGATAAGATCACTTACAGATCGATTGTAAAGCAAGCATCGGGTGCGAAACACGGTGAACGGATGTCTGTCGAAAAAGGCAAAGGCGGAAAGGTGCTTACGGAGATTGTAAACGCTGAGATAAAAATCAGGGCGGCGTCAGTAAAGATTACCGCTCTGGCCCCGGATATGTCGGCGGCGGCTCCGGCGAAGGAGTTCAAAGCGGTCAACGGCATTGTAACCGTAACTGCCGGCGAAGGTACTCCAAGCATATGGTATCTCATGGAAATTATCAGATAAAGCCCGAATCTGAAATTACAAACAAGATGATTTTTCATGATGGAGAATTAGAATTGACAGTATCGTCTGCGAACTAAATTCTAACTGGTTTAGCGGAGCAGTGGCGGTACAATGCCCGACGTTCTGTCGTAAATTCGGATCCAGTTCACGGTAGTATGCAAGTCTTGAATGGGCGGCGTAAAAAAAAATTGTGCATTTTGACAATTAAACTGTGCTTTTTGCCATTTAGTTATGACCTTTTAACATTTATAATATAAATATATAAATTGAAAGGTTAAAAATTATTAGCCATGAGGACGTGACTTTTATACTACCCGGTAAAATCATAACATATCGGAAGAACGGCGGCATATTTTGTTGAACATATCTTGCTAATTGCTTAATAACAAGGAGTATTTGTTTATGACTTCGCGGGAACGAGTGTTGGCGGCAATCAGGCATCAGATGCCTGACCGTGTACCAATGGATTTTGGCGGAACCGCTATGAGCCAGGCCAATCCGGAGTTTTTGAGGCAGATGCGCTTGGCGCTAGGCTTGAAATTGCCTTCGGACAGGGACGACGGCGGCTCCTGGGTGGATGAAGCCATTCAAATGTATCTCGGAACAGATTTGCGTTTTGTTCCCTTAAATCCGCCTTTAGCCGTCTTGAAGGACATCGATCCGGCGGCATACTTGAAAGCGCTGGAAGCCAAAGAGCGGAGTCAGGCTGCACCGAAAGACATTAAAACCACTGCCGTCAAACATGATTTCTATCTTGCCGGAAAATCTTACGATGAGATAAAGGCCATAGCTCCAAATCCGCCGCCGCCGCCAAAATATCTGGACTGGATAATCTCCAGGGCTAAATCCTGCCGAGAGTCCGGTTATGCCACAACTTTCTGGGTATCTTCGGGCTTTTTTGAAATTGGCTGCGCAATGCGCGGATACGATCAGTTTGCCATGGATTTGCTTTGCGAAACGGATATTGTCAAGGCGATTTTTGACCGGTTGCTTGTCGAAAAACTAAGCCAGATAGAGTCTATTATTAAACCGCTGGCGAATTACATTGACATTTTTTGCTTCGGAGACGACTTCGGGATGCAGAACGCGCCTTTCATGTCTCCGCAAACTTTCGACGAGATTATCAAACCATACTTCGACCGGCATTACGGAGCGGTTCATAAGGCCGCCCCTGAAAGTTTCCTTTTTCATCATTCCTGCGGCTCAGTCTATCGTTTGCTGGACTCTATGATTGACATGGGTGTTGATATCCTCAATCCCATCCAGCCGCTAGCTGCCGAAATGGAGCCGGAAAGGCTGAAAGCTAAAGGAGGACGATTATGCTTCCACGGCGGCATCGATCTTCAGGAATTGCTGCCATTTGGCAGACCGGAGGAGGTGCGGAGCGAAGTAGAACGGCAAAAACATGTTCTCGGTGAAGGCGGGGGATATATATGCGCACCGGCGCATGCACTCCCGGACGATGTGCCTGTCGAAAATATTCTGGCGATGTTCGGTAAACTTTGAGTTTTTGAGATAGCTGTTAATAATTATTGTGCGTTCAGGCA
>CAIMFA010000880.1 GCA_903840185.1 uncultured Lentisphaeria bacterium
AGCAATAACCTGGACAGAAAATTTCCGTATTAAGCTTATAAATTGTTATTCATAAAATAAGGATCGATATTTATGGGTAAGCAAAACTGTTTTCTGAGCAAATTCCGTTATATTAACGGCGTAAAATGCCTGAAACTGGCCTGGTATGAATGCAATAACCCGAAAATGATTCCGCCGCCGGATGAATTGACCGAGGCGGTGTTCAGCTGGGGGCGCTTCATCGGCGAAAAGGCGAAAGCGTTTTATCCGGAAGGCGAGGAAAATACCGAAAAAGATTTCAAAAGGCATCTGGAAAAATCCAAAAAGTGGCTCGCGCGCCGGATACCGCTTTTTGAAGCGGCGTTTATGGCGGACAACCTCTATGCCCGGCCGGATATTATCGTGCCGGCAGGGGATGACGGCTGGGACATTGTTGAAGTCAAATGCAACACCCAGATACATGAAGTCAATGTGCGCGACATCGCCTATCAGCGGTTTGTACTGGAACATGCCGGGCTCAAGATCGGGAAATGTTTTTTGATGCACCCGAAGCCGGGAGTAAAAGCCGCCCGTGGAATGCCGGCGGCGGATATCTTTGTCCAGGAGGATGTAACCGCGCGGACGGAAGCATTTCTGGCGGAAATTATCGATAATGTGGCAAAAATCCGGTCCGCCTGCGCATTGGACTGCGAACCGGATATCGCGCACGGGGAGCAGTGCGTAAAACCATACCGCTGTCCGTTGTATGACTGGTGCCACTGCGATGCCGGGCAGATGGCTGCTGAAAACTGGGACTTTCTAGCGGAACAGGCAAAAGAAATGATTATGCTCAATAACAGCGTCGAAAAACTTATTAAGCTGGCCACAGAGTATGCCGTGGATGACCTTGAAACTGTCGCCATCAACAGTTTGCAGAAAGCACAGCAATGCGCCAGGCATTCAAGCGACTACTGCGATATTGCGCTGGCTTATCATGAACTTAAACTGGATGCGAATGCCGCAGTCGATTGTCTGGATCATGCGAAGGAACTGGCAAAATTGCCGGTGGAATTTGCGGAAATCAAGCGTGTTGAAAAACAAATAAAGCAAAGGGACCGGACATGAATAAAACAATTCCCGATGAAATCGTTGACGCAATCCGCTCCCGGTGTAACATCGTTGATATTATCGGAAGTTATATCCCGCTGAAAAAGGCCGGCAGCGGCATCTGGAAGGCCCTGTGCCCGTTCCATCAGGAGAAGACCCCGTCATTCAGCATCAGCGAACAGAGCCAGAATTATCACTGCTTCGGCTGCGGCAAAGGCGGCGACGTATTCAGCTTCGTAATGGAAAAGGAGGGCGTTGAATTTTCCAGCGCAGTTCATCTGCTGGCGGCAAGATGCGCCGTTGTCGCCGCGGAAAACATTCCGGATAAGCGCATGAATACTGCGGAACCAGCGGCGGACAATGGAGAATCAGCAGGGGATCCGCAGAAATAGAGTTTCAACAAGCTACGACAACCAATGCCGTAAAATACAGAGTAAACCAGCGGGGTTGAAAGGATAGATCAATAAGAATAGGCTATTGAATTCAAGAAATTTTAATACGGATAAATCTGAACTACTAAGGGGAGTTTTATAATTATGGAAACAAAAATGGCAGTTTTGAATGCGGTTTTTCTGGGGGTAATAACGTTTATCGCGGTATTGATCTGGCGGAAAATCTCGGCTATATCCGGCAAGCTGGACGTCATTCAAGCAAATACCGAAGACAAGGTACAGATGGCGCTGGACTTGCAGGACACAATACAACCCAGGACGGCAAAAAATGGCGAGCTGGTCAACGCCGACCCGGCAGCAATCCAGGAAAGGCGACTTGGAATGGAAGATCGAACTGAAGAGAAAAATAATCATTCTTCAGTTCCAGTTCGCAGGCAGCGCCCGGCTGACTATGTGCTGCCGCCGGTCTCCATGCTCGGCAAAGGGACGGAATCATCAGGAGAGAATGCCGACAATGTCGAAAGAAACAAACTCATACTGCAGAGAACACTGGAAAGCTTCAAAGTCGAAGGCGAAGTCACCGGCGCCATCCCAGGCCCCCGCGTCACCCGGTATGAAGTTTCACTTGCCCCCGGGGTAAGCGTTGACAAAGTTGCCAATATCGAAGGCAACATCGGCATGGAGCTGGAAGCCGGCAGCATCCGCATCGTGGCGCCGATCCCCGGCCGCAACGCGGTCGGCGTGGAAGTGCCGAATTCCGTGGCGGGGACCGTCTGGGCTCGCGCCATCCAGGAGACCGACGAGTGGAAAAACAGCAAATACGAACTGCCGGTCGTGCTCGGCAAGAACGTCGCCGGGCGCCCGGTGATCATTGACCTTGCCAAAATGCCGCATCTGCTGATGGCAGGCGCCACAGGGCAAGGAAAATCAGTCGGATTGAATACCATCATCACTTCGCTGCTTTATAAGAAACATCCGTCGCAGGTGAAATTTGTGCTGATCGACCCCAAGAAGGTTGAACTGACGCTTTACAACAAGATTGAACGTCACTTCCTGGCAAAGCTTCCCGATTCGGAAGAGGCCATCATCACCGACACCAAGAAGGTGATCCGCACGCTCAACTCCCTGAACATTGAAATGGACAGCCGCTACGATC
>CAIMFA010000881.1 GCA_903840185.1 uncultured Lentisphaeria bacterium
GTCATAAACCGTTTGTTTATAAAATAGTTGCGTCAATGAGCGGACTTCAGTCTTTGATCCAATTCCATTGTTTCCTGAATTTCAGGTTCCAATTCTCATTTGAAACTTAACCACACAGAGAAACCTTTGTATTTTACCAGTCACGCTTTATTTTATCTCTCGTTTCTTATTTGATAAAACTGCGAGTTCCGCAGTCAAACGCTGACGCCTGAATTCTGACTCCTGGATTTTATCCTACCGAAGCTCCGCTGACGAAAGGTCCGTCAACTGAGATCAGCTTTAAATCTTTGCCGTCTTTGGCGGCCAGCAGCATTCCCTGGGATTCCACGCCGCGGATCTTAGCCGGTTTGAGATTGGCGACTACTACAATAGTTTTACCGGTGATTTCTTCCGGGGTATAATATTGCGCCACTCCGGCGACCAGCTGCCGGACTTCGCTACCGATCTCAATCTGCAATTTCAACAGTTTGTCCGCGCCTTCAATCCGTTCAGCCTTGAGTACTTTCGCGGTACGTAGCTGAGTTTTGAAAAATTCATCGATAGTGATTATGCCTTCAGGCAGAACTTCGGCTTTGACTTCCGCAGGTTTAGCACTTTTATCGGCGGCCGGTTTCGCTGCCGCCGGCGCTTCCTCTTCAGTTTTGATACGCAGGAACAACGCGTCAATATCAGTCATCTGAAGACCGCTGAGCACATTCTGCTTATTGTTCAGATCAGAAATACGGCAATTTTCCAATTCGCCTTCAGGGATGCCCAGAACCCTGCGCAGTTCAACCATTTTCTGCGGCATTACCGGATAAAGCATCACCGATACATTGCGCAATATTTCCGCAGTATAATAGAGGACGGAACTGAGCCGCCCGACATCACCGTTTTTAGCCAGCGTCCACGGGGCGGTTTTTTCCAGATAGCGGTTGCCGGCACGAACGACATTCATGATTTGCGCAATGCCGTGTTCCAGTTTCATTCCGATGATGGCTTCTTCCATTTCCGGGATCGCCCGGCGGATGATTTCCTTCAAATCGGTTTCATTGTCCGTTTCGACCTGCGGCGTCGGAATGATGCCGCCATAATTGCGCAAAGTCATTTTAACCACGCGGCTGAGCAGATTGCCCAGGTCATTGGCCAGATCGCAATTGTACCGGTTGATAAAGGCGTCTTCGCTGAATACCGCATCCTGACCCAATGACATTTCAGCCATCAGGAAATACCGGAAGGCGTCAACGCCGTAAGTCTGGATCAAATCTATCGGGTTGACGACGTTGCCGCGGGATTTGCTCATTTTCTCAGCGCCGATCATCCACCAGCCGTGGGCGAAAATCGTTTTCGGCAATTCCACGCCCATCGCTTTAAGCATAGTCGGCCAGTAAACGGTATGAGTAGTAAGGATATCTTTGCCGATCAAATGATACGAAGCCGGCCACCATTTTTTGAACATCGCCTCATCGGTGCCGTAACCGACACCGGAAATATAGTTGATCAAAGCGTCAAACCAGACATAGCAGACGAAGTCGGAATCAAACGGCAGTTCAATTCCCCAGTGGAGTCTGGATTTGGGGCGGGAAATGCAAAGATCGCCGAGCGGATTACGCAAAAATCCGAGCGTTTCATTGGCTCGGAACGCGGGCTGAATGAACTCCGGATGAGTCTTGATATGGTCGATCAGCCAGTCCTGATACTGGCTCATCCGGAAAAAGTAATTGGATTCAACAATTTCTGAAGTCTCTCTGCCGCAGCCGTCTTCAGGGCACACTGTGGAGCCGCTCAAATCCTTGTCCGTGAAAAAGCGTTCACAGTGAACGCAGTATCTGCCTTTGTACTCATTTTTATAAATCAGATCGCGGTCATAAAGATCCTGAAGT
The DNA here is from genome assembly GCA_903840185.1 of uncultured Lentisphaeria bacterium. Classification (GTDB taxonomy): domain Bacteria; phylum Verrucomicrobiota; class Lentisphaeria; order Victivallales; family Victivallaceae; genus CAIPAT01. The sequence goes on from CAIMFA010000881.1 coordinate 1,863, forward strand.
ATTTTCCGGACAACAGCCTTATGTACCGGGTCGGTGGTGCGGATGAATTTATCGTTGGTAATCTCCAGTTTCTGCCACAATTCCTTAAATCTGACCACGGTTTCATCGCAATGCGCCTGAGGTGTAAGATTATTTTTTTCGGCGGCCTTCTGGACCTTCTGTCCGTGTTCATCGGTTCCAGTCAGGAAAAAAGTGGGAATGTCAAGCGAGCGGTGATACCTGGCCAGCACATCCGCCAGAATAGTAGTATAGGCATGACCGATATGCGGCCGGTCATTGACATAATATATCGGCGTCGTTATATAAAAATTACCATTTTCCATAAATATGAAATCCCCCCAAGAGATTATTTTAAAATATTCCAGTAAGTAATTTAAATCAAATCATGCTCTTTTCAAAGCTGAATCCGGGATTATATTAGTATTATTCATTTTAAGAGAAGTCAGAAGTCAGAAGTCAGGAGTCAGAATGGAAGACATAAATTCATAAAACAGAATACTGAAAACTGAACGGGAAGCAAAAGACAACCCGGAACGAACGTAATATTAATAAAGACATTAACAGCAACATTTTACAGATAAGGATTAACCATAATGCCGGAAAAAAGCAACGAACTGCTGCAACATTCTGAACTGCCCGTGGAGCTGACATGGGACTTGATTCCGCTATATCGCGACCTGAAGGCATGGGAGAAAGATTTAAAGGATATTGATCCGCTGGTGGCGAAATTCATGAGCTACAAAGGACGGCTGGCCGAAAGCCCGGAAGTACTGGCCGAAGCCATTACGGCAATGGATGTTATGGAACGGCTGGCGGAGAAGGTTTATACTTACGCCCATCTGAAAGCCGATGAAGACACCGGCAATTCAAAGAACAGCGCGCTGGTGGACCGCATCAGCGCCAAATACGCCAGAATCTCCGGCGAGACCGCCTGGTTCGATCCGGAAGTAATGACCATACCGCTGGAGAAAATAAATAAATTTCTCAAGAGCAAAGCGTTGAAATTCTACAAACGCAGCCTGGAGGAATTGCTCCGCGAACGTCCGCATACGCTTTCCGAAAAAGAAGAGCGCATTCTGGGACTGGCCTCGGATATTTTCAGCAATCCGCATAAAACCTTCTCCAAGCTGAACAACGCGGACATGAAATTCCCCAGAGTAAAAAATGATGAAGGCAAACTGATTACGCTCACCCACGGCAACTATATCGAATTTCTGGAAAGCCATGACCGCAACGTCCGCCAGAGTGCGTTCAAAGCCATGTTCGACACCTACGCAAAATACCGCAACACCATCGCCTCGACCCTGGACGGCACTATCAAAAAACATGCATTCTATGCCAAAATCCGCAACTATCCATCCGCGCTGGAGGCGTCGCTTTTCGAGGACAATGTTCCGGCGGAAGTCTACAACAACCTGATCATCGCGGTCAAGACCAAACTGCCGCTGCTGCACAAATATCTCGAAGTAAGGGCAAAGGCGATGAAGCTGAAGAAACTGGATATGTACGACATCTACAATCCGCTGGTGCCGGAGTGCCGCGTCAAGGTCACCTGGGACCAGGCCTGCCACTGGGTGCGGGAGGCGCTGAAACCCCTCGGCAAGGAATATTGCGAATTGCTGGAAAAGGCCTTTTCACAGCGCTGGATCGATGTCATGGAATGTAAAGGTAAACGTTCCGGCGCCTATTCCAGCGGCTGTTACGATTCCTATCCCTACGTGCTTATGAACTTCAACGGCACGCTCAACGATGTGTTCACCCTGGCTCACGAACTCGGACACTCCATGCATTCGCTGTATTCCAACCGGACTCAGCAATACCATTACGCCGACTACAGTATTTTCGTCGCGGAAGTGGCCTCCACGACCAACGAACTGCTGCTGCATCACTACTTGATGAAGCAGAAGCGCGATAAAAACGTGCAGGCTTACCTGCTGTGCCATCTGGCGGATGAAATCCGGGGAACAGTTTACCGCCAGACCATGTTCGCTGAATTTGAAAAGATGATTCATGAAAAATCTGAAAATTCGGTACCGCTGACCCCGGATATGCTGTCTGAGGAGTATTATAAACTGAACAAGGAATATTACGGGAAAGTGGTCGATGCCGATAAGCGGGTCGAAATGGAATGGGCCAGAATTCCTCATTTCTATTACAATTTTTACGTTTACAAATACGCCACCGGCATGTCCGCGGCAGTAAAACTGTCTCAAAACATCCTCAGCGGGTCCAAAGAAAAACTGGAAGCCTATCTCGGCTTCCTGAAAGCCGGAGATTCAAAAGATGTGCTCGATATTATGAAAGACGCCGGAGTTGACCTGTCCCGGCCGGAACCGGTACTGGATGCACTCGATGAATTCGGCAATATCGTCAAACAACTGGAGAAAGCACTGTTGTGAAAAACTCTAAAGTAACAATCGAGTTCCCTTATAACGGCGCGGTGCTGAACAAACACCACGGTTCAGAAACCGCCAGACGCTTGAAAATTCCGGTAAAAGGCAGAGCCGCGCCAGATACAGAAATTGACATAAACGGAATCAAATCATTCTGTATTGACGGTACTTTCAGTGCTAATGTCGAATTGAAAGAGCGTTTCAATATCATCAAAGCAAGCTCCGGCAA
>CAIMFA010000882.1 GCA_903840185.1 uncultured Lentisphaeria bacterium
GCTGCCGCGGGAAACTGCCTGGCGGCTGATGAATTTTTCGCCTTATATCCGGCAGAGTGGCGATGATATCAGATTTAAATGGTACATGGGCGAAAGAAAACTGCTGGACTATCTGGCGGTCTATATCGGCAGCGGGGCCGGGATCTTTTCCGTGAACAGGCAGGAGTTTGAGGTTGCCGAAAACGACCTGATCTGGATTCCGCCGGATACTCCCCACTGGATGAGGGGAACATCCGCTGAGATGCAATGCATTTATCTGCATTTTGACATGATATATGATCCGGGGCGCAGTCACTGGAATGCGGTTATACCGGGCGGCATGATGGATTTGAAAAAATACGCCGCCAGAATGCACCCTGCGATAGATGACCCGGTAATCTCGCAATGGCAGGGTAAAATCATTACAGCCCATAACCCCAATATCAAATCGCTATTCCGTAAAATCTGCCATATGCATAAAAACTTTCCATGGCAGCGCCTGGCTCAGGCCGGATTGTTTCTGCAATTGCTGGAGGAAATCCTGATCGAGACTGCGGAACATTCGGAACAGAACAACCCGCATGCCGTCACCATGCAGCAGGCAGTGGCACATTTGCAGAAACACCTGGATAAAGAACTGAATGTTGACGTCATGGCCGCAGGCTTTAAAATGAGCGCTTCGTATTTCCGGAAAATGTTCAAGGCCGCCTACGGCATCAGTCCGCGCACAATGCACCGCGAGCTCCGGATGTGGCGGGCAGGTGAAATGCTGGCATATTCCGGACTCAACGTCTCGGAAGTCGCCGACAGGCTCGGGTTCAGCAATGTCCAGAATTTTTCCCGGGCATTCAAGGAGGTAACGTCCAACTGCCCCATCTCCTATCGCAATAAATAATGACATTATCTGGTTACCAATAGCGATCCCGTCAATCAGTGTGCCCGGAGGTTGAAACTCAATATTCCCTGATGTTTTAATCGTGATGAAACAGAGTTAGTTATTTTAAAGACAACTTTTCTTAGCGATAAGCGCTTCCAGCCGCAAACCAATACTTTTGCGTTCCGGGGCGGAATAGCCTTTGGCATTAAGCACAGCCATGAACAGGGCAATCGCCGGCTCCGGACGATTTTGTTCCAGGCATATATCTGAATAACGCATCAGCATCTCGACATTTTCCGGAACGGCTTTGAGTTTGGGGTTCCGGAAGTATTTTTCAATCAGTTCGGCCGTCCGGTTTTTATCATTGAGCCGGTCCATATAAACTTCCACCAGCAGCAGATACGGCGCCGGATCAAACGGCTTCCGCGCCAGTATTTCATTCAAAGCGGCAATTGCCTCCGGATATTTCTCCTGTTCGATCATCCCCTTGACCGGCGCGATTTTCTCCGGCGCCTTTTTGAGATATTCCAGCGGCATGTAAATAAAATTACCAAAGGCCGTGCCTATTTTCGGTGTGATAATGTGTGCAAAAAAAAGTCCGGCCAGAGTCGCCCATACCAGCGCAATCATTACTACTGCAACAGCGCCGGCTTCGCTGTTGACACCGGAACCTTTACTTATCGCAGCAATCGCCATATATGAGCAGAATCCACCGGCAAGTACTAACGCTATATTTTTCTTATCCATAAAACACCATCTCAAATTAGCATTTTCTCTTTTTTAATATACATTTCTATTATGATAATAATATTGAATAATTTCTAAAAATCACGGAGAAACATCATGAGCAGCGGACGCCTGGCGGAATTTAACAGAAAAACTAAAGAAACCGATATCAAAATAAAAATCAACCTTGACGGTTCCGGCAAAAGCTCGATCAGCACCGGCATCCCGTTCATGGATCACATGCTGGAACTGTTTTCAAAGCATGGTTTCTTTGACCTTAATGTCAAGGCTAAAGGCGATATCGAAGTGGATTATCACCACACGATGGAAGACCTGGGCCTTGCGATCGGGGAAGCCATCGCGAAAGCGCTAGGCGACAAAGCCGGCATCCGCCGCTACGGTTCCTGCCTGCTGCCGATGGATGAAGCGCTGGCGCAGGTCGCTCTTGACCTGTCAGGCCGCCCCTATCTGGTTTATGACGTCATTCCCCCTGCCCCGATGATTAAAGACATGGACAGCGCGCTGTTTCATGAGTTCTTTCAGGCGCTGGCGGTAAAATCCGGCATGAACCTGCATATCCAGTTGCAGAAAGGCGAAGAAGTCCACCATGCGTTTGAAGCTATTTTCAAGGCCCTGGCCAAAGCGCTGGATCAGGCGGTAAAGATCGATCCACGCGTAAAAGGCGTTCTTTCCACCAAGGGTACGCTTTAAGGCGTGCTTTGCCCGCAACCCCAAAGACATGGAATTCAGGAGTCAGCGCTTGACTGCGGTACCCGCAGTTTTATCAAATATGAAACGAAAGATAAAAAAAGCGTGATTGGTGACTGGGGACTGGTGAAGAATTAAGAAGACAACGTTTTCTTTGTGTCTTTGTGGTTAAGTTTCAAATGAGGAGGTCGGGAGTCAGAACTAATATAAGAATAGAGTTAGAAGTTAGAAGTTAGAAGTTAGAATTCAGAAGACAGTAGACAGAATAAATATAAGAATAACAACAAAGTCAATTTAAAGAATAAAACCGGAATTCAGGATACTGAATAATATGGCAATGAAAAATAAAACAGTAGATCAGAATTAGGTTATTATGCCATTTATTCTGAATTTGTATTTCCCATTCTGACTCCTGACTTCCGGATTTATTGCTAAAAATAAAATAAAGACGCTAAATATGAGATACAGCCCATGATCATGTTCTACATATTCCTTCTCATGTTTTTTTCCATCACTGGTCAAATCCTGATCGGCAGTATGGGCGTTTTCCTGCCAATAACCGCCACCATGATTTTTTATATTACTGTCTGTTTCGGCTGGCAGCGCGGAATGTTCTGCGCGGTTGTTTCCGGGCTGGCGCTGGATGTCCTCTATGGAACCTTGAATCAGACTCCGCTGATATTCCTGGCCATTTGCGGCCTGGCGGCATTCTGGCTGCTGTATCAGCAGGTGCGCCCGGCATCTATAAATTTCATTCCCGGAATTCTTACTGCGCTAATCACGGTACTTCCACAAATGCTGATCAAAATATATGACAATGGCTGGGGCATGTACATTTTCAATGAATGGCTGCCGTCAATGTTCTTTGTCATGAGTTTCTGTGCGCTGTTCCTGCCGTTTATAATTGTGGTATGCGATCATTTCGGCAAATCGCTGGGGTTGCCGGTTTACGTTGACGCCAAAAACCAGCTCACCATCAGGAAATAGCATGAAGATCAACTTGACCAATTATACTTCCAGGATCGTGATCATCGGCCTTATCCTGCTTGCCGGATACGGCGTTCTCATGCTGAAACTCTGGATTGAGCAGATACAGCAGGGGCCGCAGCACCGGGAAAAAATATCCAAACAGTCCATCCGCCGGATTCGCGAACCATCGCTGCGGGGCAGAATTTTGACCTCGGATCTGCGCATACTTGCCGATAACGCTCCAGCTTACGACGCCTTTTTCTACCTTGAGGAAATGCGGCAGCCGGATCGCAATAAGACGATTAACCACATTCTCGATACCGCCGCTTATCTGGCGAAAGAAATCAAGCGTCCGGCAATTACCAAAGAGGAACTGGTCCGCCATCTGAATGTCCGCCCCGGACTGCCGTTCCCGGTGTTTAAAGACCTTAACCGCGAAGAAATGTTCACTCTGCATGAAATATCCCCCGGCATCAAGGGACTGGGGATCGTTCCGCGGACAACAAGAGTTTATCCGGAAGGCAGCATCGCCGCCCATATTATCGGCTTTACCCGGCCCGAAGACCCGGTAAGCGCCGAAGACCGCGACGAGTATTCATATTACATTCCTGACCTGGTCGGCAAACGCGGTGTGGAAAAGACTTTCGACATCTTCGACGTGGTAGGCAACCCCGGGGTCCGCGGCATGCGTGGCATCCCCGGCTACAGTCTTGTTCAGGTGGACCATCGCGGTTATGTTTACAAAACCATGGATGAAGCCATTAAACCGATGGACGGCAACAATATCGTCCTGACCATCAACTGGAGAGCCCAGAAGATCGCCGATACCATCATGCGCGGCAGCAAAGGTGCATTTGTGCTGCTGGATGCAGGAACCGGCGCCGTTATCGCCATGGCGTCCGCCCCGACGTTTGATCTCAGAAATTTTTCCCCGAAGATTTACCAGGAATATTACAGCAATATCAACAAAGATCCATCCCGTCCGATGCTGAACCGCGCCACCAGCGGCGTCTACACTCCAGGCTCCATCCTGAAACCGCTGGTCGCAATGGCGATCCTGAACAGCGGAGTATCCCCGAATAAACAGATCGAATGCGACGGCGCAACCCGCATCGGCAATTCCACCATCAAATGCGCCAGCTGGCAGTCCGGCGGCCACGGCCCGCTGACTTTGACCGGAGCTATTGAAAAATCCTGTAATGATTATTTCATTGAGAACGGTTGCATCGCCGGGCTCGATGCCATCTCAGAAGTCCTTGAATCTGCCGGGCTCGGCAAAAGTACCGGCTTCTGCCTGCCGGATAATAAAGGACAGATGCCGACATCTGAATTTAAAGAACGCGCTACCGGCTACAAGTGGAACAAATACGACACCGCGCTACTTTCCATCGGCCAGGGTATCATCCTGATCACCCCGCTTCAGGCAGCCGTATATTGCGCCGCCATCGCCAACGGCGGAACTGTTTACCGCCCGTATATCCTCAAGGAAATTCGCGATCCATTCGGTAATCTGCTGCAATTGACGCAACCTGAAATCAAAGGGCATTTGAAAACTACCCCGGAAAATCTCGACATCATCAGAGAGGGCATGCACCTTTCAGTCAACTCTCCTCACGGCAGCGGAAAGAACGCGAAGAACGA
>CAIMFA010000883.1 GCA_903840185.1 uncultured Lentisphaeria bacterium
AGGCCGTCGTTGCTGTTGCCGCAGTCTGCATCAATCAAATGAAGCGAACTGTTGCCGGAATGTTTCTCTGTAGAAGACAATTCTATTTGCAATTGTTTGCTGCCGTTGTTGCGCCAAGCCCAGGCCGGACCGTTAGGCATCTTGTCCGGCCGCAGGGTTTCGAAATCTCCTTCCTGAATCAGATTAGATCCGGCAGCCAGTGTTGTTACAGTTACGGTCATCAGTAGATGACATAGAAAACTTTTACGCATAATCTTGCTCATTTATTGGGAAATTGATTTAAAATAATGACTTGCAGCCGGGCATAGTTATTTGCTGGTGAATTGGCCCCAGTAATAATCATTGCCGTCTAGGCTAATGTTGACGGACTTGCGCTGTTCGATATGACCGTCAACAAAAACATTATTGGCGGCACCTGTATGGCGGAATCCGAATTGGTCGTATCCATTTGATATATAAGGATCACCAGTGCTTGCGCGAATGCAATCGCTTACCAATAGTCTGAGCGTTGGTTTTTGCACCATTTTCAAAGAGCGCTTGCACCCCCAGGAGCCGGTAGACATAAAATAGTTAATTCCATAATGCATAAACACGCCGGAAGAAGTAAGGTCAGTTTGGGACGGACAGCGGAAGACTCCCTTGGGAACACTGCCATCTAGATAAAAATTGTTACTCGCCAATACTTTTTGCATAGGATAGATATATTTGAAAATCATGTCCTGCCACTTGGCCCAATTCGGCGTGGTGGTCAAGCCGCCGTTATATGCGGGAAGATACTGGTTGTAGTCTTCAGCATAGAATAACAATCCACTGCCACACTGTTTCAGGTTGTTGGCGCACTGCGTGCCGCGAGCTTTCTCCCTTGCTTTGTTCAATGCAGGAAGCAGCATTGAGGCTAAAATTGCGATGATGGCGATCACCACGAGGAGTTCAATGAGTGTGAAATTTTGCTTCCGCTGAGTTTTTATTTTGCATCGTTCTGTCGAAACAATTGGCTTGGGTGATATTGATTTGTTTTTATTTTTCATGACAAACTCCTTTGAAATTATTACTTGACTATATTATACTTACTAATACGGGCTTTGTAAAGAGCCTGTATATATCATAAATCAACTGGATGTATCATTTTAATGGATTTGGAAATAAAAGACAAGAATATCGCATCAGATATTCTCCGGAAGTTTGCCGGGCAATCTCTTGACGGTAAACTCTATGTATCCACGCTGCCTCCTTTTAACAGCAATCTGCAGCAGTATACTCATCCGTACTTCAGATTGATAATTGGCGTTTCCGGCTCTTACAAATTCAAATATTACTCGGTAGGGTTAAAAGAAGGATTGCTTGGCGAGGGTGATATATTAATTACTATGGCCAATGGCGGACTGCTGTGGAATCAACCCACGCCGCCATTCAAAATAATCAGCGTGATATTCTGGTATGACTTGATTAGATATCTTATTACAGATGAACACGGCGCTGAAATGAATAACCAGTGGTATCACACTTCAAAGCCGGTAAGTCCGGGTGGAAAACATATAATACAGGCGCTTTGTGAATTCAGCGACAGCAATGATTTTGCATTTGCCAGAAAAAAACTAGTCGAAGCTCTGATTCATATTTCATTGAACGAAATCAATAAAGACATTCCGATCAAAAAAGGCAAGTCCTTCAGCACTTTCCATTCAATAATCAATTATATCAGAAATAATATGTATCTAAAAATAAACCGGGCAAAAATGGCAAAAGAACTGGGAATTTCTCCGTCCCATATTTCTAAATTATTTAAAATGCATTCAAACACAGATTTCAGCAATGCTTTGAATCAAATTAGAATTGAACACGCGATTGAACTTCTCAACAAAACTCCCCTTGCCGTTTCTGAAATTGCTAACTTATGCGGCTTTAAATCATCTACACATTTTATTCGTGTGTTTAAAAAACTAAACGGAATAACGCCGATAGCATTCAGAAACAGATACCATGATGCGGGAAAAATTCAAGCGTATGAAAAGAGCAAGGAAGCAAAACCATTTCCCTGGGAAATATCTCTTCCTTCAAATTAAGAATATCTGAATTTGCAGAGAGAACCTTGGCAGTCGTTTTATCCTGCAACGAACGACTTTATACTCCGTCGGACGGAGTTTCCAGTGGAACTGTAGGTTATTGAGTTCCGTCCGCGTTGGCTCAGGTTAATGCCGATTTGCATAAATACAATGATACGACTAATTTATATTGAACTGTAAACAGGAATTACCATGAAAAAAAGTGAAGACGTGCCGAAACTACAGCCGCAGGCGACTTTAACCGTTAAGACGGTGGGAATGATTCTTGCTTATATCAGGACCAATAAATTGCAGGCAGGCGACTTGCTGCCGCCGGAATCCAGGTTTGTCGATATATTGGGAGTATCGCGGGTTATTCTGCGCGAAGCATGCAGCTACTTGAAAGGGCTTGGCGTCCTCACCTCCCGGCGCGGCAGCGGTTTCCGGATTGAACAGGTAAGCTTTGCCGATGTGATCCAGCAGGTGCTGACTCATGTGTCTCCGCTGAACCTTCAGCATTTTGAAGAGCTTTACGAACTTCGCCGTTATCTTGAAATCGGTACTGTCGCCCAATCAGTCGCCGCCGCCACAGAAGAAGACCTGAATAAGATTCAGGCGGTGCTGGACCAGTTTGCGCAACTGATCTGCAAACAGAATATCCCGATGAACGAATACCAGCGGATTGAACTGGATTTCCATCATGCGATCATGGCTCCGGGGCAATGCCGCCTGCTGAATATCATCAATGCGGCGATCAACGCTTATTTCGCAGCCTCGGAAGAATTGAACGGCAAGTTATTTCATAATGACCGCACGAAGCTGCAGCGTGAGTTGCAGGAGCACCAGATGATCGCCTCCGCGTTTTCCCTCGGCTGGCCGGACGTGGCCGAAATGTGCCTGAAAAAACATCTGCGCCAAACTGCACGGAAGAATGCCGCCTCCGCAATCGCGAACTGACGCGACGATATCCCGTTCTGAATTAGACAATTTCTGATTGCACCGGTACTATGACTGGCTGTGGTTTGTGCCCTTTGTTGAATGCATAAAGCCAGAGTATTCCCGTCACCGCATAAATACAAGCGCTGATGCTGAATACTAAAACCGATCCGAATATATTGAGCAGATAACCATTTACAGCAATAGCAATGGCCCAGACCCCGTTAAGGAGCAACAGCCTTATCGCGCTGAACGCTCCAATTATCTGCTGCGGAACAATTGTATTATGCGCCAATGGAATGGTTGCTCCTTCACAGGCAAAGGATATGTTCATAGTAAAGAAAAATATTAAGAATATCCATGCGGATGGAGCCAATGCTACTCCCATAAGAGAGATAGCCGTACAGAGATTGGAAAACAATAAGACTTTACCGGAGCCGTAACGATCAACAGTAAAGCCGATGGCGGCGGTGCCAATCATTCCTCCTAAGAATATAAGCATGGTGGTATAACCGGCAAATTCCACGCCTAATCCCAGTTGTTTCATCCCGACAGCCATGGCAAAATAGCCGGCGCCGGCGCCTAAACCGCGCATAGTGTTCGGCAATAGCAGCAGTTTGAATTCCGGCGTTCTGACAACGCTTTTGAATGCTTTAATTGGAGAGATCGAATTTGAGCCTTCTCCAGTTGACAATTCCGGTATTTCTTTGATATTTCTTACGATTATTCCGGCGACAACAAGCAGGATAGCACCCATGACAAATGCCGCCGTAAAGCCATGGGGATAGCCCAGATAAAGCAGCGCGTTGCTGGAAATGTACCCGCATCCAAGACCGAGCAGACCGCCGCCGACTCCTATTATGCTGGTGAATTTACCTTGAATCCCGGGGCTGATTGAGCGCACGAAAAGAGCAGAGAATATCAAAGCCATAAAAGAGATTAAGGCACACTCCACTACTGCACCAAACAGCATAACCGGGACGACAACGTCCGGGCGGCGCAACGATTCGGGAGCCAGGGAAATAATAATCAGCAGCACCGGATAAAAAGCCATAGCCGCAGTGAGCATGGAATATACGCGCACCCGGTTGCTTATCCTGTCGGCAACCCCGATTAATAAACAGTATGATATAGCTGAAACAATCTGCCCGAATGATGCGATCATGCCTATCTGGCTGGTCGCCAGACCCAGCTTTACCTGAAAAGCCTGCAATTCAGTACCGGCAAAGAGCGGCATATCCGCAGACTTGACAATCATATTCATTGCCAGGGAGCGCATATTGCGCTTTTCGACGGGATGATTTGTGATTTTATTTAATAGCTTATCAAACACTGGTTTATTTCCTTATGATTTTGCATCAACTTAACGGTTTATTATTACAGAGATTTCAACAGACGGGTCTGTCTGTAACCGAAATTAATTCGCCACAAAAATTCCAGCGCGATTTTCTTCAAGCCTGCTTTCCTGAAGATGCCTGTTGCCGGACAGGCGGAATGACGCCGGCTATACAGCTTATGGCAATGCCCGCGTCCACAGCTTTTACTGATTGATATTATATTTAATGATTTGTGCCGTTTTATATTTATGGTTGACCATGCTGTTGGAAAAAAATTGCATGCCGGAATGATCGCTGTTAACAATGATGTCAGGCCAGCCGTCGCCATCCCAATCAATTATTTGTACGCAGGGTTCATGTTGATGACTGAAATTTTTGCCTAAATCTAATTGTCCCCGCCGTTCAAAAACTGGAAGCCCGTTGCGCGTAGCTCCAGTATTTCTGAGAAATTCAATAGATTCGTTTAATTGATTTTTTCGTCCGGCAATTTTTTCGGATGCCAGAATGAGATCATCCCTGCCGTCTTTATCCCAGTCATAATAAATAATTTGAGTCCTGTAGTGACATCGAATGGGAGTTCCATCGGACAGATACAGCTTTTCTCCCGGCGCAAATTTCGGTTTGCCTTTTTCGCCGGTGTTTTTAAACACCATAAGGCAACCTCTGCCAAGCGGATTGGAGTCAAAATCGGCGGAAAAATCATAATCCCCCTCAAACCCGCGTTTGCCGTCTGCAATCATTAAAATCAAATCCGGTAAACCGTGATGATAAATGTCGGCAACTGCGGGAGTGCAGCGATATCCTATCGGCATCCTATCGGCATATCGGTTATGGTCATCGCCAACGGTTTTATCGAACGACAAATGCAGCAATAAATTGCCCGAAGCATCATAACTCTTGAATTCCTCCAGCAAGCCGATTGCGCAATCAGCATACTCGGCCGCTTTCCGCGTTGTAACTTCGCGTTCTTTTTGGATGCCGGGTTGAAAGCGATTGCCAATATAGAACCGTTCACCCAGCGCTGGAGCATTATATTTTCCTTCGCTAACAGTTATATTTTTTTTCTGACTGCTGACGTTTGATGCTTCGATTTCGATCTTATTCATGCTCCATTTGAAACATAAGAAATACCATTCGCCCGGTTTAAAATCCATCGGTTGCGATGTACTTATTTTAAAAGATGATGACGAAAACTCAATAATGCCGGATGGTAATATTTTAATCATAAAAGGCGGCGTTGTTTTTTGCTGCGGAACATTGGCCGCGCTAAAAAATAACACACTGCCGCAGGGATCCTGATTCTTTTCAGGGGAGAAATATAATTCTATTTGTCCGCCGCCGGCAGCGATATTTCCCCGGGTCGGGTATGACAAATAATCTTTATATGTTTTATCAGTAATCTGCAGCGCTTTGTGTTTAAGTCCGGGAACAAAACACGCCCAGTCTTTCAGATTGCACAAAACTGACTGTTCTTCGTTATCAAACTGCCAGTTGCCTTTTCCCTTGAAATATCGGATAAAACCGTAACGCCATGAATCTTCATCGTTAATGATTAAATCTTTAATTCCGTCACCGTCCAGGTCTGCATATACGGCATGTGAATATAAACTGCGATTTTCACCCGGATCCGGACATCCGGCCCAATCGTTCTGCGCCATTGGTAAGCTTACGGTTTTATTGGGAATATAACCGGTGGACGTATATTCCAAAAATCGTAATCCGGTGTTTCTTATCTCAAAAATATCGCAAGGCCCGCTGCTTTTTTTATTATCACACAGGAAATGATTTAAGTACGGAATGTCGACAGGCTCCGGCGAAACGCTCTTAAAGGCATTCGTATCTGTCTCAAATGCAATTCTGCCATTTTCACTCTTATTGATAAAAACATTACCATAGGCGGAGACTAAATCATTTTTACCTTCTCCATTCCAATCAACTACCGCTAATCCGCATGAATTCATACCGGGAATACCCCATATATTCATCTTCAGATAGGGGGCAAAAGCGGGGGTTTCCTTTGTTCCAA
>CAIMFA010000884.1 GCA_903840185.1 uncultured Lentisphaeria bacterium
GGGCGGCGTACTGGACGAAAGTGAAATTCCCGGCGGGAACAACAACCTCCTTGACCGCGGCCGACGGCCTGGTCAGCGGCAGCGAACTGGTAAAGCTGCTTGGCGTTCCCTCCGGCACAGATACCGCGTTTATCGCAGCCCCGTTTAAGAACTATCGGGGCGTAAAGCTCGAAGTATTCAGGAAAGACGGCCACCCGGGAGCCGTTGTGCTGACCGGAAGGGAAACCGCCTCAGTAATTAAAAATGGCGATTTCGTCGAGGGGGCAGGACTGTCCGGATGGGAAATAGAATCCGTCAATGCCGGTATTTTCAGTACGGAAAATGGAACGTTGAAGATAACCAGAACAGTTCCAAAAACGTTTATGCGGGCATATCAGGATATTAGCATAGATGCAAAGAAGCAATACTTGATCCGGTATAAAGTAAAAACAAACGGCGCCGGCAGCAGTTTGGCCTGGACTTATTCCGGAGACAGCAAATTTAAATGGGACGAATCGAAAAGCGTCTATTCTTCATCAAAAGAACGCGAATGGACAACGATGGAAATCCAGCTTCCCCCTAATTTTGCTTCATTACGCATCTGTTTTTCAGTTGACAAAGAAGGTGCCACTGCCTGGTTCCGGGATGTAGAGCTGATTGAAAAAAGTGCTGATTCAGGCACATTGCCAGCTGCCGCCGCCGTTAAAACAGTTGTCATCCCGGTCAATGCAACTGCAAGGACTGTTACTTTCATGCATGCGGTAAACCGTCAGATAATCCTGGAAAATATGGATGGGGAAAATACAATGCGCAAGAAGTTCAATGGCGTAATTCCTGGTTCATACATGGTGATCTATGCCGACGGCTCAAAAGCGCTTATCCCGTTGACATACCGGGTAAATATTGCCGCTGTCAACGATCCGGCGCTAGGTCGCGAAATGGATGCCGGGTTATTCGGGACGCTTGGCGGCGCAGTGTTCGTAAACCTGCCGACTTACACCTGGACGAACCCGTATCCGGATAAAATCATCAAATCCATAGAAATCATGCCCGGCAACACAAAGGATATATCATTGCTGGTGTTCGGCATCGCCCTGGATTGAACTGCATGTTAATGGTACATTTGAGCTATTTCCAGTACCGTTTCCTGAAGAACAGCGCGACATTGACCAGGCCGATCATCACCGGAACTTCAACCAGCGGGCCGATTACGGCCGCAAAAGCGGCTCCGGAATTAAGGCCGAAAACCGCCACTGCAACCGCGATTGCCAGTTCAAAGTTGTTGCTGGCGGCGGTAAACGCCAGTGTCGTGGTCTTGCCGTACCCTGCCCCGGCCTTTCTGCCCATCCAGAAAGAAACCAGAAACATGATTACAAAATAAACCAGCAGCGGAATCGCGATGCGGACTACGTCCAGCGGGATCTGCACAATCAGTTTCCCCTTGAGACTGAACATGACAACAATAGTGAACAGCAGCGCAATCAAGGTAATCGGACTGATTTTGGGAACAAACGAGGTGTGGTATTTTTCGCGCCCAACCATTTTGACTCCGACAAAACGGGTCAGTGCCCCGGCAAGAAATGG
Organism: uncultured Lentisphaeria bacterium; assembly: GCA_903840185.1. Classification (GTDB taxonomy): domain Bacteria; phylum Verrucomicrobiota; class Lentisphaeria; order Victivallales; family Victivallaceae; genus CAIPAT01. The sequence continues at coordinate 1,564 of CAIMFA010000884.1, forward strand.
GATGCCGAGATAAATAAAAACGGTCCTGGCAATCTGGCCGATACTGACATCCACCACTACGCCCTTGAATCCGAACAGCGGCGGCAGGACGGTAATAAAAATCCAGGCATAAACACTGAAAAACAGCACCTGAAATATGCTGTTAAAAGCAACCAGTCCGGCGGCATATTCTGTATCGCCGTCAGCCAGATCATTCCAGACAATGACCATGGCGATACAACGGGCCAGGCCGATCATGATCAGCCCGACCATATATTCAGGATAACCGCGCAGAAATACTATGGCAATCACAAACATCAGCACCGGGCCGACCACCCAGTTTTGTATCAGGGAAATTCCAAGGACTTTCTTATTGCGGAATACATCCCCCATCTCCTCGTATCTGACTTTGGCGAAAGGCGGATACATCATCAGAATCAAGCCGATGGCAATGGGAATGTTAGTTGTTCCAACCGAAAAGATATTGACAAAATCCTCGATGCCGGTAATGAAATATCCCAACCCGATACCCAGTGCCATTGCACCGAATATCCACAAGGTCAGGTAACGGTCGAGAAACGATAGCTTTCGCGCGACATGATATGCCATAATACAACTCCTTAATTATTAATTTTACCGGCAGCAGCTTTTCTTAGACTCGTCACTCTCCCCTGCCCGGCAGCAGGAACTGCTACTGATTGAATTGCCAAGTGCAGCTCTAACATGTTTACTCATGAAAGAATCAGCGCCACGTTGTAAAGATTCACCTACAGCGACAGCGTTTTTAATTTTCTCTTCAGATAAACCCAGCTCTTTCGCTTTATTCAGATGATAAGTAAAGCACGGCTGACAGTGAGCCGTGACCGATGCCCCGATAGCAATCAATTCCTGTGTTTTATCGTCATTGCCCTCTTCCGCAGTTTTAGTTACAGAAATATTAAGGCTGGTTATGTAATCACCGAGCTTCTCATTTTCGGGAAGAAGTTCAATTATTGCGCAATACAACGGATCATTCCATTCAGTCATTTTATCAATATAACCAGACTTCTTATCAAATTTAAATTCTGTAAAACCGGCATCTTTGATCATCTTTTCCGTTTCATCAATCAAAACAGCACCGGCGACACAACCTACAAGCGCGGCAACCGATTCGGCAACGTTCTCCGGCAACGGTTTTAACAGCGCCAGATCAGACACGGCGGCCCGGCCTCCCGGTTTAAGCACCCGGAAGATTTCTCTCCAGACCTGCGGTTTATCGGGTGAAAGATTAATAACACAGTTTGAGATAACCGCGTCAATACTGTTGTCCGCAATCGGCAGATGTTCGATTTCACCCAACCGGAACTCGACATTCGTCAATCCGGTTCTATTGGTAAATTGATTAATGTTATTTCTTGCCTTCATCAGCATTTCGTGCGTCATATCGACCCCGATTGACTTGCCGGACGAACCCACTTTTTCGGCAGCAATAAATACATCGAAGCCGCCGCCGGATCCAAGATCCAGCACGACGTCCCCCGGTTTCAATGCGGCAATCGCGGTAGGATTGCCGCAGGAAAGTCCCATGTTTGTTCCTTCCGGCAGTGAAGCTAATTCTGCTTCGGTATACCCCAGGCCGGCGGCAAGTTTCTCCGGATCTTCAATCCCGCAGCACGAAGTATTCGTACCGCAGCATGAAGATTTTTCACTAACCGCAATTTTGGAATAGGCATCCCTGACATAATTATGAATTTTCTCATCTTTTTCAATATGTTTTTGCATTTGATAAACTCCTGATATTAATCTTATTCTTTTATTTATCTAAAAGGCTGCCGGGAAGAGATAATACAAATTTTTGTATTTCGTCCCTTACCAGCCGGTAGCAATTCAATTTTTCTTCTTCATCAGTTAAATCTTTCGCCAGCTTCGGCGGATCATCGAAACCTACATGAACCACTTTGGCTTTCGCCGGAAAGAACGGGCAAGTCTCATGGGCGTGACCGCAGACTGTTACGACATAGTCAAAGTCAATTCCATTCAATTCGGTCAGCAGTTTCGATTTATGTCCGGAGATATCCACCCCGGCTTCAGCCATCACTTTCACCGCATACGGATTCAGTCCATGCGTTTCAATTCCGGCTGAATACGCCTCGATGATGTCTCCTTTCAGATGTCGGCACCAGCCCTCCGCCATCTGGCTGCGGCAGGAATTGCCAGTGCAAAGAAATAATGCTTTAAGCTTTTTCATCTAGACCTTCTTTTTATTATTACTTACTGGACAACAATCTATCCCGCGCTGTTTCCGGCAAATATCCTCCACCGGGGATGCGACTATTTCAGCCAGACCTTTTAAATTCGTCTTATTATCCAGACTTGCTTTGAGCCATGCCCGCAGAAGATTATCTGCGATGCTCAGCCGGTAATATATCCAGCGTCCTTCTTTCCGGCTTGCCAGCAATCCGGAGTTGACCAGTATGGAAAGATGGCGGGAGGCGGTAGCGCCGGCAATACCAAGAAATTCCGTGATTATACAGGCGCACAGTTCGTCGTGCTCCAGCAATGCCGCGACAATCTTCAGCCGGTTGCCGTCCGCCAATGCCTTGGTCACCTTTAATGATTTTTCAAAAACCCTCATTTCAAAAATCTCCATATCTATATTTAGCTATATGACTAAATATACAATAATCACTATTTATAGCAAGTGATATTTTGTTAGTAAATCATTAAATTTACATTTTTAATAAAATTTCAAGCCGTAAATATGAGTCATGCAGTAATAGATCCCGGCAAGAATAAACAATACTCCGGCGGTATAGCGGAACCCAAGTTCGAGTTTGGTCAGACAATGAAACGCTTTACCGACATATTCTCCACCGAAGGCAATAAGAAAGGCAAAGAATATAACCGGCATCGCCGTCCCGCAGCCGTATATCAGCGGCAGCATAAAGTAATCGTTGCTTTTCACCGCCAGCGGAATCAGCGCACCGAAAAATAATCCGGCAGATACCGGACAGAATGAAAGCGCGAAAACCACGCCGACCGGCAAAGCAAACCAGACTCCGCTCTTTTCAGCCTGCTTATGCATTTTGTGATGCAGCTTGTCAAAAGACAGACCGGCGCCGATCATGTTCAGTAACACCATGCCCAGCAGAATCAGGCATGGCCCAAGCATCTCGTTCATGTATTTTTGCAGGGAGCGTGAAACCTCGCTGGTCGCCAGCAAACCGGCGGTTATGCACACGCCCAGCAGCACATAGGTAAAAGTCCGTCCCAGAGTATACAGGAAACCCGCAGACAGCACCCCTTTGTAATTGCCGATCTGCCGCCCGATAAAAGATATCGCCGCGATATTAGTCGCCAGCGGGCAAGGACTGATCGCAGTAAGTATCCCCAGCCAGAGCGCGGAAACTAATATGAACCAAGTCATTTTGCGCCTCCGGAAATTAACAGTTTATCAATTGCGGAACTGATATAAGCGTCAAATTCATCAGGTTTGTTCAGCAGTTCCCATACTTTGTCCAGCCGCTCAAAAACAGTTGCCTTGCCATCTTTTGTCTTTGCGACAACTACGCAACTGGAAATTACGTCAAACTGCCTGGCCATCGGTTCGTTCTTCTGGAAATCTACTTCAGAAAACATAATGCAGCCGTCCTGCATCTGTTTTTTGTATTTTGATTCCAGAAGCTGCCTGGTCATTTTTTCAATGGCATTACAGGTAACACAGCGAAACGTCGCATGCATATAATACACATTGACAGTCTCAGCCACATGACCGGATGGCAATGCGGCCGGCGGTCTGTCCGCGCTGTATTTGCCGAAAGCAAAACCGATGCTTACCAGCACAAAGATCAGCAGCAGATTTTTAATTA
>CAIMFA010000885.1 GCA_903840185.1 uncultured Lentisphaeria bacterium
ATATTGGATATTCCGTGTTGGATAATGGATATTCAAATTATTGTTCGTTAAGCAATTAAAAAAATCTCAACTGATTTTCAGCCAGTTTTTGATGAAATGCATGTATTCCATATCGCGTTTGGCGGCAATAATGCCGTCACCCGGACACGGATATTCAATTGCCACCATGCCCGATTTCAGGTTGCTCCTCAGGCCGGCGACAACTTCCATGGTATCAATATAGCCTGCATCCAGATGCGTAACCTGATAGCTGTTTTTGAATTTCAGCAGATTCTTCAAGTGAGCGTAGTAGATTTTCCCTTCAAGCAGAGAGAAAACATCAGCAATTGATTCGCCGTTGTTGCTGAGAATAATATTGCCGTGGTCATAATTGATGCCGATACTATCATGCGCGGTCATTTCCATCAGCTTTTTACACGGCCTGGCTAAATCGTGCAGATAACCGTTATGCGTTTCCAGCGCCATCAGCATCTTGAGCGATGCGGCTTTGTCGCCGACCATGCGCAGACCTTTCGCTGCTTTTTGATAATGCTCTTCAATCGCCATGCCGCTGCCGTTAAGATGAAATTCAGTGTAATCAACATCTTTGCGGATCATAGGGCCGGTAAACATATTCATAACCGGAGTACCGCACTTGCATGAAGCCCAGTCCATGAAATCAAACAACGCATCACTCTGCTTTTTAACTTCCTCTTCAGTTCCGCCGGTAAAATCAACCGTGCAGCCGAAGACAATCTCCATTTCCGGATATTTCTGCTTCAGGCATTCAACTTTTTCCTGGTATTGACGTTGATCCATATCCGGAAAACGATATATCTGACGCAGTTCAACGCCGTCGCAACCGTTGATCTTGGCTAGATCAAAAAGTGTATCCAGCTTCCCGGCGCCTTCATAATAATTTACATGCAGAAGTACTTTCATTTCCATCACCTTATTTTAAAATTGAAACTGAAAAATAATTATATACCGGTTTTTAATATATGTCAATGAACAAACCGATTTAAATATAAAATTTAAACAATTAAAACAGGTCTTATCTTGCGCAGATTTCGGCGACGACTTCGCGGTCGTCAAAATGGATGTGAATACCGTTCTGTTCCTGATAATTCTCATGCCCTTTGCCGGCAACAAGCACGATATCGCCGGGATTTGCATGTGCGGAGGCAAGCATAATGGCCTGCCTGCGGTCAGGTTGTTCCACAAACAATGTGCCTTCCGGAATACCGAGTTTAATTTCTTCGATAATCCGTAGCGGATTCTCGGTCCTCGGGTTGTCGCTGGTCACAATCACCATGTCGGAATATTTGGCAGCAGCAGCCCCCATGCGCGGCCGCTTGGTGCGGTCACGATCGCCGCCGCAGCCAAAAACGGTAATGATGCGCCCGGTGGCGATGGTTTTCAAAATGGTCAGCACTTTCACCAGCGCATCATCAGTGTGCGCATAATCCACAAAGAAATTGACTCCCGACCTGGAAATAAACTGCTGCAGCCTGCCTGGAATATTAATTCTTTCACTGATCGTCGCGACAATCTTTTCCGGGGCAATCCCGGACGTATAAGCAGCGAGAAAAGCACCGGTAAGGTTATAAACATTATGCTCGCCGATTAAATTTGTCATGAATTCAAAATCTTTTCCGTCGAAGTGCAATGAGAATATTGTTTCCAGCGGGGAAAGCTGAATGTCTTTTATCTGACAGGCGCTGCCGTTTTTTTGGCCGAAAGAGAAATCGCGGCGGCCGGCGGCACATTCTTTAAACAAGCGTTCGCCGTAAGGATCGTCAGTATTGACAATCATCGCTCCGTCTTCAGCCAGATATTCGGTAAACATCAGCTTCTTAGCCTGAAAATAGTTTTCCATATTTAGATGATAGTCAAGATGATCGCCGGAGAGATTGGTGAAAACCGCAGTTTTGAAGCGGGCGCTGCCGGTGCGATGCTGGTCCAGTCCGTGGCTTGATACTTCCATGATCACATCGGAACAGCCGTTGTCCGCCATGTTCCTGAACAATGTTTGAAGTTCGCCTGCCTCCGGCGTTGTTCTGGCCGCCTCCTGCACTTTTCTGCCGTCAGCGTATTTGACGGTAGTGATCAAACCGCAGCGTCTGCCGCTTTCAGTCATAATTTTTTCCAGCACGAACGCCGTAGTCGTTTTGCCTTTAGTTCCGGTAATGCCGTGCAAAGTCATTTCACGGGCGGGAAAACGGAGAAAACATTCCATCGCCATGGCATAGGCAAAATAGGTATCCTTCACCTGTATGTAGTCAACTCCGGGAACGAATTTATCCAGCGTGGAAGAATAAATTACCGCGGATGCGCCTTTTTTTACCGCCGTTTCAATAAAGCGGTGACCGTCAGCGGCAGCACCTTTAATCGCGACAAAAAGTGAACCTTTATCGACCATTCTGGAGTCATTCGTAACCCCGGTAATCATAGCTTCAGATGACAGCCGGACATGTGTGATGAGCGGTTTCAGACAATCTATATATTCATTTACCGGTTTCATAGCTGCTGTTCAACCTTTTCCAGATGGACGCCGCGTGAACCTTTAAGCAGAATCATCTTTCCCGGCATCAAAGCGCTTTCAACTCTTTTCGCCGCTTCGGCGGAATCCTCACAGACAACTACAGCAGCGACCGGCTTCAGCTCATCCACGGCGGCGGTCATCCGGCTTCCGACAAAGAAAAATTGTGCATACGGAAATAATTCCAGCGCGGCGGCGGCGACCCGCTTATGCTCATCATGCGAGGCATCGCCCAGTTCCAGCATATCGCCCAGCACCAGTATAAGTTTGTGCTGTTCAGCGAATTCATTCAACCAGTTGAGCGCGGCCAGCATACTGCCGGGATTGGCATTGTAAGCATCATTAATCCAGGTCACGTCATTTTTCAGGCTGATCTTCATGCGCATACCGGGCAGCACGCAATTCTTAAGCCCGGCGACAATACAATCAGGATCGATCCCCAGCGCAACCGCGGCGCATGCTCCGGCTGCGGCGTTTGCAGCCTGATGAGCGCCGGACAGCTGCCATTCAAACCGGCGGGACAGATTATTCAAACATTTGAATGTAAGATCGATAGCACTGCCGTGCAGTTTGCCGCCCAGATACAAAGCCCTGACGTCAGCTGCTTCAGTAGTTCCGAAGCGCAGGATATTGAATTTAGCGGCGGCCGCTTCGATAATCGCCATTCCGCTGGAAACATCAGGAATAACCGCTGTTCCGTCTGGATTAAGATGCGCCAGAATCATCGACTTCTCTCTCGCGACGCCATCCAGGTCATGCAAGTGCTCCAGATGACAGGGACCGATAGAATTTATCACCGCCACATCCGGACGGGCGCAACGGCTCAATGGTTCGATTTCTCCGTGATGATTCGTTCCCATTTCGATCACTGCGTATTTGTGTTTTTCAGTCAGCGCCAGTAGATTTTGAGGAACTCCGACCTGGTTGTTGGTGTTGCCGACAGTCGCATGAACAGCCTCGGCTCCGGCAGCGGCGACCAGAATCGAACGAATGATTTCCTTGACGCTGGTTTTGCCCATGCTGCCGGTTACCGCCACAGTTTTAAGCCCTTTAAGACGGCTTTTATGAAATGCACCAAGATTCTGATAGGCCAGCAGTGTATCATCTGTCAGCAAAACCGGAATTTGCCAGGCGGAGTCAATCCGGTCAGCAAACTCACGGTTGATACACAGCGCGGCGGCGCCGGCGGCAACCGCTTTCGGCAGGAAGTCATGCGCATTAAAATTTTCACCGGCAAGCGCAATAAAAAGCGCGTTTGAACAGTCTTCCCGCGAATCAGTTTTCACCGCGGAAACACTGAACGGAGCAGCCGGGCTCTTATGCCATTGCCCTCCGCAAGCCTGCGCGATTTCCTGTAAAGTAAAAAGTCCGGTACTCATTTCATCCTGGAAATAAAATAGTCTATTGTTCTTTGAAGCCCTTCACGAAGCTGGATAGTCGGTTTCCAGCCGAGCACTTCTATCTGCATTGGTATCTCAAACAACAATGCAAATAACAACGACAACGGCAACACCAATGTTATCAACATTGGTGACGGCTCCGCCAGCGGGGAAACTAACGCTGGCGGCAGTTCAA
>CAIMFA010000886.1 GCA_903840185.1 uncultured Lentisphaeria bacterium
CCTGTTCCCAAATCAGGCAGTTTTTGGCCCGAAAAATAAACTCCGCTCAAATCACAGTCCCAAGATTGCGCTTTTTTGAAAGTCATCTTGACAGGCTTAAACGCAGTTGTTAAAAATCGCTGGTTTACGGACAGGCTCTATTTTAAAGCAAAGTTTAAACAGGAAACTGGAATGCCTCCGGCCGAATATATTTTACGCAGAAAAATTGCGAAAGGGAAAGAACTGCTCGAATCCGGAAAAGGCAATGTGACCGAAGTGGCATTCCGTCTGGGTTTTTCATCCTCGCAGCACTTTTCAACCGCCTTCCAGCGCTTTACCGGCATTAATCCATCAAAATGCCGGCGGACAAAAAATGCTGAAAAATAATGGCGCTCAGATGATTATTTGCTGAATTCCGCAGTCAGTTTAGCTTTTTTATCATATTTGAACACATCCGCGCCGCCGGCCTTGAAAACTCTGACGGTTAAAAGACCGTTGTCGTCATTGAGTTCAATCTTTTCTATCGCCGGTTTTTCTCCGGTCTTTACCGGTTCCAGAGTGGCGGCAAAGCAGATTGAGCCGGTTTTCTCAGCATTTGACACAATCACCATCGGGCAGCGCTTATTTATGTCCTCTTTCGGGCCGTTTCCTGTGAAAAAATTCAGCCGTCCTCCGGCATAAACATTCAGATAAGTCTTAAACGACTTTTGCATGAATTCAAAGCCAGTCGTATTCATGGCGCTGCCCAGGCCGGCATTTTTAATATAATCGAACCCGGGGCCGGTTTTGGAAATATCCGCGCCTTGGACCGGAGTCCCGGAAGTTATTTTCTCTGCTTCAAAGTGACATGTCCAGCCGAAAACGGACGGGGTTTTGCTGTTTATTATATCCACGACCAGAAGATAATCCGGAGTCAAAGCCAGCAGCCGGATTTGACTGACTCCGGAATATGCGTCGCCTGTTTCAGCGGCGGCGGCAGGGCATGCGCTGTCCGGGTTAAAGAAGAGCAGTCGTGAAGACTTTGCCCCCTGCTGGGGATTGAAATCAGTCAGCACCGCATTGTGGGAGACTGTGCCTTTATACCAGAAATTATGTATCGGCAGGCGGTAAGCCTGACTGGAGGCACGTCCTGGATCAACGCAGATTTCCTGACCGAATCCGAAAAAAATGAAACTGAGCATATCAAAATGGCTGTGAAACCCGCGATACGGGGCAAATGAAAGCACGGCGGTCAGCTGTTTGGAGCCGCGTGAACGCAATATCGCGTGACCGGCATCCTTGAACACGATGCTGTTCAGCACGGGGGGCGCAATATTTACCGGCTCCAGCGGATTGCGGCCGTACTGGATACTTTCCCAGCTTGCATATCCTGGAAGAATGGAGTCCATCTCCGGATCATGCAAGGCCGCCCGGGCGGGTTCTCCGACAGCGCTTTGCAGGACGGGACGGCTGTTCACGCTGTCCGCGAACCGCGGCAGCGTACCGTCCGGCATGGCATACAGGGACGGTATTTTCAGCATTTTGACCAGTTGCGGCGTATGCCACAGATCGATTCCGGCTGATGTCGCGCTTTGCGCGGTCAGCGCCAGCGCGGAAAGAGTGTAATAGTGATACGACATGCTGCCCTCATACCAGAGTCCGTCTTCGGTAACGGATATTTTCATCTGGTAATAAAAGCCGTTCTGCGGGTCATTCAACGCCTTGTCGATCCACTCCGGCAGCCCGAACGCCACCCCCAGCGAGACCATGGCGGCATTATGCCATGACTGCCAGTTATTTTTCCCTGCTTTGTTGAGTTCCAGGTTGCGCAGCAGCGGCAGAACGAGGCTGTTTTTTATTTTCTGCCGGTCTTCAGAAGCAAGCCCCGCGTAATTTCTGATCATGTCATATGCCGGGGCGATAGTTGTTGCCGCCTCCGATGCCTCATTCAGCGTCTGCTCGTAAATATGCGCGCCGGACCTGGAGGTTGAGTTTTGCTTCACTCCGCTGGAATTGTCATGATGCGGATATTTTTCATAGCGCTCCGCATACCCGAGCAGAACACTTTTAGCATATTCCGCATATTTTTTATCCCCGGTCGCCAGGTACGCTCTGGCGCAAGTCAGCATGTCACTGAAATTCGCGCTGTGTTTTTTGGCGTAAATACAATCATCGTAGGGATATCCGGTGTATATTTTTTTGCAGACAGGGCACTGATGCTGCGCTGGAGACAAGGTTTTCAGGGCACATTCGCATTTTGAGCACTGATACCATTGATTGTGCTGGCCTCCGCGCGGCGGAAAAACTACCGGATTTTTAACGGCGTCATCAGCTTTCCTGACTATCTTTTCCAGCACCTGGTAATCCGGTCCGGTTTTGCTCTGCCAGGCGGCCTGGATGCGTGTTATTTCGTCTTTAGACATCAGTTTTAATTCCCCGATGTCTTCCGCGGTGACCGTCCGGGCTCCGCAGACTATTAACGCCACGGCAATACATTGGACGATAAGCTGCATTCTTATTCCTTAAATTCTAGGTTCAGACTGGGCATGTCCGGCTTCTTTATACAGGGGAACTTCTTCAGGCTCTTCCGGAGGAGCTTCCGGGGCAAGATCCTCCGGTTTTCCGGTGTCGTTGTAGTGTTTCAAGGCTCTTTTGAATGCGATCACGAAAACCATTGCCATCAGACACATCACCAGGATGGAGAGGGTGACCAGCAGATATTTACCTTTCGGCAGATAGTTTTGAGTGACATTCAGATATCCGGCGCAAAAGGTTACAATCACCAGGAAAAAAGCCGGGACAGCAGTAATCCAGACATACTTCCGTTTACCCATCGCCAGCAACATTACGGAAACGATGAACAATGCACAGGCGGCCAGCAGCTGGTTGCTCATGCCGAGCAGCGGCCAGATCGTGGCGATATTGCCGGTATATACCAGGTAGCCCCAGGAAAAAGTGAATACCGCCCCGGTCACAATAACGCCCGGTGTCCAGTACGGATTTAAAAAACGGCGGTCAAACTTGCCGAAGAGTTCCTGCAACAGAAAACGCCCCGCCCGGGTGCCTGCGTCCACCGCGGTCAGCACGAACAAGGCCTCGAACATGATCGCATAATGGTACCAGTAAGACATTAATTTATCCATATACGGCAGCGATGAGAAGATATAGGCCATGCCGACCGCCAGCGAAACTCCACCGCCGGTTCTGCCCTGAAGATTTTCCTGAACCCCTGCCGAAAGCGCATTGAGATTCACCGTGGACATCCCCAGTTTAGCGAAAGCCTCCGGCGCGGCATTGATCGCGAAATAATCCGCCGGCACCAGTACGCATGCCGAGATCAGAGCCATAAGCGCCACCATCCCTTCCATCAGCATGGCGCCGTAACCGACAAATGGAATATCCGCTTCAGTGGCGATCATTTTGGAGGACGTGCCGGTGCCGATGATTGCATGAAAACCGGAAATGGCGCCGCACGCGATCGTGATAAACAGGAATGGAAACAGTGTGCCGGGAATAACCGGGCCGCCGCCGTTGGAAAATTTCATGACCGGAGCCATTTTCAACTCGGGAAGCACTATAAGAATACCGGCGGCCAGCAGTCCGATCGTACCGATCTTTAAATAAGATGAAAGGTAGTCGCGCGGACAAAGAATCATCCAGACCGGCAGTACCGAAGCGATAAATCCATAAAGCGGAATCGCGATTGCAATCTGATTCTTACTCAGCAGAAAAATCTTTGCCAGTGCCGGTACCGATGCGATATAATGCCCGAAAAAGACCGAAGCCAGCAGCAGGGTCACCCCGATTATACTGCCGCCTTTGACGTCGCCCGGCTTGAAATACTGCATATACAGGCCCATAATCAACGCTATCGGAATGGAGGCGAAAACCGTAAATGTTCCCCAGGCGCTCTCGGCCATGGCATTTACCACCGCCAGCGCCAGCCCGGCCAGCGCCAGAATCAGGATGGACAGCACCGCCAGGGTGGCGGCGACACCGCCGGCCGGTCCGATCTGCTCGCGGGCGATTTCGCCCAGACTGCGTCCGCCGTGACGTACCGACGCAAACAGCACTGTCATGTCATGCACGCCGCCGCCGATCACCGAACCGATAATGATCCACAGCGCGCCGGGCAGATACCCGAACTGCGCCGCCAGAATCGGCCCCAGCAGCGGCCCGGCCGCCGCGATTGCCGCAAAATGGTGCCCGAACAGCATGTATTTATTGGTCGCCACAAAGTCCCGGCCGTCGGCAAACTCAACCGCCGGCGTCGGACGCTTCGGGTCAATCCCGAGCACCTTATGCGCAATGAAAAGACCGTAAAAACGATAGCCCAGCGTAAACACGCACAACGCCACAACAATAAGTACCAGTGAACCCACGATGCAAGCCTCCGGTTACAGATATAGTTAAATTCCCCGTTTTCAGTAAACAAAACCTGTTAATTTAACACCTGTCCGGCGCTTTACAAAGTTTTGTACAATACGGAGCTGTACAGAGTATCGTTTTGAATCATTAGCTGTTGGTAATAAATGCGGCGATGATTCCGGCCTGTATTTTACGGCCTTCCAGCGTGTAATGTATTGCATCTTCACAAAACAAATCCGGATTTTCCGCCATCGGGGTATAAAGATCAATAACCGGCAGACCGAGACCGCCGACGATGACTGACGCATCCGCATTCCGTTTAATCACCCGGGGATTTCTTGCCGCTTCAAAACTGTTCAAATCGCCAACGGTGCGGATCGGCGTGCTGTTGCGCCAGACCAGCAGTTTTGTTTTCGTCTTTAAATAAGTCAGGACTTCGTGCAGATTTTCCGCATAAACCGCTTCGTCAATATCCCAGCCGTGCAGACCGTTATTAAAAATGATCGCGGCATAGGAGTTCAGGCTCAGCATGTAATCAAGCTCCCGCATAAAATCTTTGTCACTGACGCATTTTGCCGTGGCCAGATAATCTAAGCAGAGTTTGTCCTTGACCAGATCGAATACCAGATCACCATGTCCGGCAACGATGGAATCTCCGATCATTAGAATCCTGGGTTTTTCCGTGTCCGGCGCATTGTCCCAGCGCATGTTGGTCCATTCAATATATTCTTTTACGGTGGTTTTTTGAGCAGCCATGATTAAAATTCCTTCACTTATTTTACCGGAATGACGTTTAAGTCGGCTATCCTGATATGATCGTAATTTTCGCACGGAGTCAGCGCCTTCAGACAGATAAACCTGACATTGTGCTGCGGTTCGTCAAAATATATTTTCTGGTAAACAGGATTGTTGACCAGGTTCGAGAACTGTCCTGACGCAACCGGGCGGCCCCAGTCGGAACCGTTGCCGCTGACATAAAATTCGTAATCGAAAATGTGTCCGCCGCCGTGCTGGTTCGGCAGCATGATAAAGCCCTGGATGTCGCGCGGTTCGCCAAGATCAATCTGCACAAACTGCGGCATGGCCTCGCCGGGCTTGCTTGACCAGCAGGTATCGCGGCTGCCGTCAAGCAGATTTGCCGCCGGAAATTCCGGCAGTTTTTCGGAGGACGCACGGAGAATCTTCTGCGCTTGTTTGGCAAGTCCAAGCGACTCCGGCTTTACAGCGGCCTGCTCCTGGATTTCCGGGAAAAGATAAAGCGCGAAATTCGACAGGGTCGGACTGTAGCGGGATTCATGAATGACCAGCTTTACCCTGGAGGCCGTTATTCTGTCAAAGCGCCGCATTTCTTTATAACCGACCGTGAAGCCGGAGGTGAGCGTCTGCCACTTGCCGTCAATCATCGCGTGCAAAGAATATTTCTCAATCCGCTGCCCGCTGCAGATATGTTCCTGAAGCATCACACAGTTGAATGTTTTGTCCATGCCGAGATCGAAATCAATTTCGGCGCTTTCCTCCCACGGCGGAGTCTGCCAGAATGATTTTTTGCCGCCGTCTAAAATATTCGATGCGGGAAAGCCTTCGCGCTCTACTGATGCCTGAGCTCTTGCGCCGGAGGCTAGATTCTCTTTGCAGCCCTCCTGTAGCAACCGGTTGAATTCCAGCAGGTTTTTTACATCGTTTTCATGAAAGCGCCCGCGTTTGTCCGGCGGAATATTGAGCAGCAGAACGCCGTTATGACCGACCGAATTAAAATAGATGTCCATTAATTTAGCGGGAGATTTCACCTCATCATCTTCGCTACGGTGATAGAACCAGCCGGGGCGGATCGAAGTATCCACTTCCGAAGGGTACCATTTCAGACAGCTGCCGTCACTCAAAGTGTCGCGCCCGCCGATATTTTCAATTGTACAGTTCTCGTAATTGAATGCCAGGATGCTTTTATTGACATTAAGCACGCTCCACTCGGCTAAGCGGGATTTGCCGGCTTCATTGCCGCACCATCTGACATCGGGACCGATGTCACTGATCAAAGCATCCGGCTGCAACTGGTTGATGAGTTCATAATATCCGTCCCAGTCATATTCCTGGCGTTTGCCGTTCGTCCCTTCGCCGCAGGCCCCGTCAAACCACAGACACTCGATTTTGCCGTAATTGGTCAGCAGTTCGGTCAGCTGGTTTTTGAAGTACTTGTTATAAACCGGGGAATCGCCATAGGAAGGCTCATGGCGGTCCCACGGGGACAGATAAACCCCGAATTTGATCTTCAACTCGCGGCAGGCGTCGGAAAGCTCTTTCACCACATCGCCTTTACCGTTTTTCCATGGCGAGTTTTTAACGCTGTGTTCAGTGTATTTGCTGGGCCACAGACAAAATCCGTCATGATGTTTGCAGGTCAGGATTATCATCTTGAATCCGGCGGCCTTGCACACTTCCGCCCACTGGCGCGGCGAACAGTCGGATGGATTGAAAACTGACGGGGATTCGGACCCGTCGCCCCATTCCTTGTCGGTAAAGGCGTTGACCGTATAGTGTACGAACGCGGTCAGTTCCATTTCCTGCCAGGCCAGTTGTTTTGCAGACGGCACAATATGGGCGGCCTTGTAAATCAGAGATTTATCCATCGTCATTATATTATTTCCTGTAATTATTTTAGTGAAATGTATAATATAACCATATTTTAAAAAATTTCTGCCACAAATGTTGTTCTTTCTTTATCTATTTTCAATATTTGATGATTTCCGTCCGCAGGCAAAACAGCACAGCGTATGATGAAAAATCAATTGCCTGTTCCCTGCTGATTTAATAACTTTTACTTTTAATTCCGTATTTTTGTGATATTTTAATCAGTTCATTATATTATGCAACTGAATATTTTAACTATAAAACAGCACTGGTTTTGAGATATGGAAGAAATTAAACTTGAAGATCTGTTTGTTGCCGCCGCCGAAGACAACTCCGCGCCCCTGCTTGAATCTCTGGTTAAGAAACTGGAAAAAGAGAATATCAATGAGGGGGAAATTTCCGCGAATATTCAATTTCTGCTGGAAAGCTGGGGGGAGGATGTTTCCGGAGCCAGGGCGGCCTGTTGTCTGGCGCTGGCCGAAATGGGCTACGCCGATACGCCGGTATTCCGCCAGGCACTTGGCGCCGCCATCAAAGTTCTATTGCCTCCGTTCCTCAATAAAACCGGTTTTGTACGGGCGCTCGGGCTTCGCGAAAACAGCATTACTCCTCAGGCCATAGCCTGCCGTTACCGGAATATGATTAAACTGAAAAACGGCGTAATCGTATTTCTACCCAATTCTTCGCGCTGGGGAACTGTAACCAATATTGACGGCTTTTCCGGTTCGGTCGCGATCACCGCTCTTTCCGGTGGAGGTTCTTATGCGATGCCGTTGCCGATCGTCCTGTCAGAAGTAAAAATGTTTGCCCCCGGTGCCGATACTTTAAAACTGTCCGGTTTTGACCGCAGAACAAATTTTTCCGCAACAGACTATCGTGAGCTTGCCGCTAAAAAAGCCATAAATCCGCTCACTGATGAAGAACTCAAAATCATCGCGCACAATTCCCTGGTTCCCGGGGTGATGGCCGGCAATGATTTTGAAGTGTGGTGGAACCGCAGCTGCTGTGCCGTTGTCAGCGGCGGTAAACGCAAACCCTCCGGCGGCAGAAGTATTCAGGAAATGCACATTCTGCTGGCCGAAGATACATCTTCCGGTCCTTTGGAAGAAGACGATATAGCCGGATTTTCTTCCTTTTTCACCAAGCTTAAAGCTGAGGCCGCCCAGCGCGAAAGCGTGATGCTGGCGGAATCAATTGCCGTGATCGTGCCGAGAGTTTCCGAAGACGGACTCCGCCGGATTGTCGAACCGCTCAAAGGCAAGGCCCCGTTCTGGCCGCTGACGCTGAATAATCTTAGCCTTGAGAGCCTCAATATGTGGGGAGATATTCCGGTCAAGCACATGGAGAACCTGAGCAAGGCGACCAGGCTGCTGTTTCCGCCGGAATACCTGGCGCAATATGCTTTGCGGCTGCCGCTGCGCTGCCTGAATGTTTTTTGCGCGATTACCGATGACCATCTGCTTACCGAGGCGGTCAAAAGAACCCGGACATGCAGCTGCGATATTCTGCTCTGGATCTGGAAAAACCGCAAGACCCATTCCGACGAACTGAACCAGGAAGTCAATTTTATTAATACCGTGCTGGCCTTGAGCGTTGAAGACCTGCCCAAAAACTGGACCAGTTCACAGCGTGAACTCAGAAAACATCTGCTCGACAAGCCGGAGTTCCAGAAAACGTTAATTGAAAATGCCTGCAATGACGTCGGCATCATCACCTCCGCGCTGCAGAAAGCCTGTTTCTTTATGCCCGGCGAACAGCAGAGCCTGCTGGTGAAACTGGCTCGCCATTCCAAAGAGATCAGAGATCACCTGGAAAACGGCGCGGGCCACAAACTGCTGGCGGCGGAAAAACGCGAAACACATCAGCCTGTACAGCATTCCGGACCGACAATCACCTCTGTCCGCTCCCACAGCCAGATGCTGAAAGAACTCCATGATATCATCAATGTTCATATGCCTGAAAACCGCGAATCTTTAAAAACCGCCCGCGCACACGGCGATTTCCGCGAAAATGCGGAATTTGACGCTGCGAAAGAAAGGCGCAATTTCCTGAGCCGCCGCCGTTCAGAAATCGAAAGGGATATTCTCAATACCCAGCCGGTCGATTTCAGGAATGTTTCGCTTGACGGCAGCGTGATTATCGGTTCAACGGTCAAGGTTCAGCACGAATCCGGCAGCGATGAAGTCTTTTACCTGGTAGGGGCGTGGGACGGCAATCCGGAGAAGAACTGGATATCGTACAAAACCCGGCTTGGCGAAGCGCTGCTGGGCAGAACTCCGGAAGAGAAAATTGTCCTGCCGAACGGCTCCGGCTGCGTTATAAAAGAAATTTCAGCTTTGCCGGAAGATATAGCGAAATTCCTTGCCGAAGGATAATCTATGATTTTTTTCCCGGAGAAGAAAAAAAGGAAGAAGTTTTCACACCGGCTTCCGGCCTGGGAAAAAGTGTCCGGCTATTCCGGACGGAATATTGTGCATGACGGCAAATATCTGGAAGCGGTTAAATATTCCATGCCGGCGTCCGATACCTCACTTGCCGGTAAAAAAATCGTTTTCTTCTCCGACCTGCACTGGACTGGCGGTTCGAACCGTGAAAAGAACATTCTCCGCGAAGCTGCAGCATTTATCGCCGGATTTCAGCCGGATATAATTATTTCCGGCGGCGATCTGATCTCCTATGCTTCGCGCATTCAACATGGCATTGACGCCCTGAACGCTTTGCCGGAGGCTGAAAATAAACTTGCCGTCGTCGGCAACTGGGAACGCTATAAAACCTGGATTCCGGATTCGCGCTGGAAAGAATATTATGCCGGAGCCGGCTATAATCTGCTGATCAACCAGATGTATTGCGCCGGCGGGTTTTGTTATTACGGGATTGATGACATAAAATCCGGCAACCCGGAGATCAATGCTGATTTTAACGGAAAATGCAATGTGCTGCTGGCGCATAGTCCGGATACGGCGGTACTTGCCGGGCGCGGCGATGTTCTCAAAAAAATCAATCTGATTTTATGCGGGCATACTCATGCCGGTCAAATCCGGCTGCCTTTTATCGGCGCATTAAAGACTTCTTCCAGATATCACCTGAAATTTGACTACGGCCATTTTATTCATAGTAAAGCCGGTACCCATATGATGGTTTCCGCCGGAATTGGAATGTCCTGTGTGCCTGTCCGCATTTTTTGCCGCCCGGAAATCGTTTTTATCGAATTCGTTAATGCAATTTAATTGCATCTTTATTGCAATAAACACTTGTTAATTTTATTGAAAGTATTAAATTAAAAACGGTTATATTTATTTTAGAAAGTTTTTTGCAGGAGGGTTTTATACCATGAGCCATGAACAGAGATTAACGGATTTAAGAAGATATTTCAAAGCCAGCAATAAGCGTTATTCAGTTGAACGGGAACACCTGTTAGACATTATCGCCGAAATGGACGGACAGTTTTCGATTGTGGATCTTTTCAAAAAAGCCCGCAGCAGAGGGTTTATCCATGCGGCGTCAACGCTTTACCGCAATATTTTCGCATTTATTGACGCCGGCTTTATTAATGAAATCAAGCTTTGCGGCGGCAAAACGGTATTTGAAAGCAATCTGAAGGGCGATAATAATTTTCTGCTTTGCGTCGGCTGCGGCAAGCTGGTAAAAGTAAAATCCGTTTCGCTGGACAACATTCAGAAAAAGCTTTGCAAGGAATATGATTTTGAACCCCTGAATTATATTTACCAGATAAAAGGCTATTGCTCCGAATGTAAAGAAAAACTCTGATTTATACTCTGCAAATATCAAAAGCTGCCGGACATCATGCTCCGGCAGTTTTTTTTACCTGATACCGAATCGCAATCTTAAAGCTGGTAAGGATTGCGAATCGGTATAAAATTAAGGTTCAACTGCTCTTTTCAGGGTTACCGTTTATTTCATTGTTATAGCTTCCACCGGACAGATTTCCACGCAGGCCCCGCAATCAACACAACTGTCATTTACGCAAGCTTTACTATCAATCATTTCGATAGCGTCCACTGGGCATTCGCCAACACAGGCTTCACAACCGATACATAATTCTTTGTCTACTACAGCAGGCATTTTTAACCTCCTCAAGTTAATGGATTATTTCCACCCTCTGCTGTCATTATATATCATTTGTCTCAAAAATGCAAATAATTTCAAAAATCTTCAGAAATAAAGCGGAAGACACGTTGGATTTATATTTTGCGAAGTGGCATTGTAAAAAATTGTAAAAAACGCAAAAAAATAATACCAAATGATAATACCAATGTTGCTTTTTATGTTAATATGACTTATAATCTATAATATAATTAATGTGCAAATAATTTGGAGACGAAAATGGACATTCAGGAAAACAAACTTTACAAATACAACATACTTATCAGCGAGCTGAAAAAGAAAATCTTTGCCGGGGAGTTCAATCCCGAAGGCAAATTGCCGACAGAAAGGCAGCTCGCTGAAACATTCGGATATTCAAGAATCACAATCCGCAGTGCAATGCAGCAGCTTAAAGAAGAGGGCATTATTGAGCAGACAAGAAGGCGCGGCACCTTTGTCTGCGATAAACCTCATATTCCGGCACCGAAACCAGTAATCAAAAAACTGAATATAGGTTGTGTTTGCGTCCAGACCGACTATCAACTTGAGATCGACCCGTATTACAGTCAGATTTTTCTTGGCTTTTACAAAGCGCAAATAAGACTTCCCGTTTTTAAGCATGAGATTATTCGGGTGAATCCGTCAGAAACAATGCTGGACAGCCTGGCCGGCAATAGCCATGCCTTAAATAAATACGACGGATATATTTTTATAAATTACCAGCCGTCCGACAAAGAGATTATGCTTATGCAGAATAAGGAAATAAAATTTGTCGTGATGGGGGAAATGAAGGGCATGAGACGCGTGCCGATGGTTGACATGGACAATTTTGAGGGGACTTATATGGCGGTACGGCATCTTATAGACATCGGCAGAAAAAGACCGCTTTTAATGTATTTCAATAATGAGCCCTGGACCGAAAGACGGCTGAGCGGATTCCGAAGCGCTCTGGCGGACGGCGGGATAGCACCGCAACATGCGGTAGAGCAGGCCATAAAACCGAAAGACTCAAAGGGAACTCTCGCCGCGCTGAATGGAATTCTGCGAAAAAGTCCGGCGATAGACTCAATTATTGTCTGCGAAGACTGGGCCGCTTTGTGGTCTGTTGACGCTATTAAAAAAAGAAAGTTGAGGATTCCGGAAGACATCGCGGTGATAGTTTATGACACTTTCCCGTGGATTCTTGCCGGCATAAAGCCGAAACTGACTTCAATAACCCAGTCTTTTGCGAGAATGGCGGAAGTTTCCGCGGATATGATAGTAAATCTCTGCTCCTGTCCGGGCTCCGATGTCCCGATTATTATATTAAAACCGGAATTAAAAGTACGCGAGTCTACTTTAATTAAATGAAAGGTTCAGGATGAGGCATATAATAACATCATTCATTGCTGCTGCTCTTGCGTTTTGCTCTGTATCCGCAGAGACTGGCACATATATTATTGATGATTTTGCTAAAGATAAACTCGCGGGATGGCACACATGGCCGAAAGAAAATATCCGGTTGCAGTTGCAAGGCGGTGAAGAAAAAGCGCTTATCTTTGATTTCCGCCAGCAGTCCGGCGCTGCCGCGAAAACACTCCCGGACGAAGCGCTAAAAAGGTCGGCCCCCATTGCGCTTAAACTTTGTCTTAAGGCGGCGGAAGGCAATCAGCGAGACACAATAACTGTTATAATTCAGGAGAAAAACGGCGAAGAACGATATTATTACGCTGTTCCTTTAACCAAAGACTGGCAGACTCATGAAATACCATTGCCAAAATTTTCTTTGGTAACATATGGCGGAGCTAAAGTAAAAGATGGTCAACTTGATCCAAAAGATATCGGTTCCGTGCGGTTTGAGTCTTTCCCTGCCGGAGCAGTATTGGCAGTCAAAAAAATGGAGTTTTTAACCGGTACTGATACTTTGGCGACAGGAACCGTACAGAAAAAATATACGCCGGAGATTAAGCCGATAATATTTCCTGAAAAAGCGCCCGCCTCCAATGAAGTTTTCCCTGAGAAAGTTCAGAATGTCACAATTAAAGGCCGGAACTTCTTCCGCAACGGCAGGCCGGTTTTTCTGATTGGTGGATGGCAGATAGACAATGAGGGGCCGCCATGGCTGTTCAGAACGCTTGACATCGACCTTTATGACTACAATGCAGACCAGATATATTCGCTCTATCCGCCGAAAGTTGACGGGAACAGGATTGAAATTCAATGGAGCCCCAACCCGTGGTATGAGGCGGTCATGCTGCGGTCTATGAGAAACGGGCTTATGTTCTGGCATGAGCACAAAGCCAGCGGATATTATAACGCGCTGAAAACATATTTGCCGGAAGTTGTGGATGTCGGACATTTTTTCGCATACGATCCATATAATCCATTAGGGGTGGACGCTTACCGCGAATTATTCAAAACCTGGATGCAATACACCAGAAAATATCCGGTTTTCTGCTATGAGCTTTTTAATGAAGTACTGTATAACAACACTAAGAAAATATCG
The DNA here is from genome assembly GCA_903840185.1 of uncultured Lentisphaeria bacterium. Taxonomy (GTDB): domain Bacteria; phylum Verrucomicrobiota; class Lentisphaeria; order Victivallales; family Victivallaceae; genus CAIPAT01. The sequence continues at coordinate 13,541 of CAIMFA010000886.1, forward strand.
AGAAATGACTTTAAAGAAGCCATGAGAAAAAAGTTTTCCGGCATTTTGGCGGCAAACCAGGCGTGGGGAACCAGTTTTCAATCGTTTGAGGCAATTGAAATTCCTGGTTTTATAGATAATCCGGAAAACTCTTTAAACTCGAAATCGCGCGAGGTTTTAACGCGACAGGATGCCGGGAAATATCCGAATTTATACATTGACTGGCAAAAATTCCAGGAAAAACGCGCAGGCGAAGCTTTCGCAAACTTGATGAAGATAATGCGTGAGTACGATCCGGACAGTAAAAAGTTTTCAACCATCCAGTCGCACTGTCAGCTCTTTTTTGATTTTGCTGACGCTGGTGTCCATCCTGAAGCTGTTGATGAGAATTCCAACTTCTACTCTCACGAAATGGCCCAGTCCCTCTTTGATACTGATTATTGTGAAAACCCGGCAAATGTTAAAGATATGATCAAACCCCTGCTGACTCATGACATTGTCAGAAATATCACCAACAAGCCAATTTTTAATGCTGAATCTCCAATCAGTATTACCAGACGCGGGGCAGATAAAAAAGAGTTTGTTGCCAATGACCTTGCAGGTCTTCACGGCGAATGGAAGTTTTATGACGCCACCGCCAAAGAACCTGCCGCCTGGAGCGGGACAGATTTTGACGACTCTCTGTGGGGAAAAATAAATGTTCCGGGAATGTGGGGGCAGCAAGGGCATAATCAATGTAAAACCGGGCTTTACCGGAAGACGTTTAATTTTAAAATGTCTTCTGCCGAAAAAGATAAAAAGTTCTATCTTAACGGCGAGGCCTTTGCCGATGAAGCCCAAATTTACCTTAACGGCGTGTTGATCGGGTCGCCAAAAGGTTTCAACAGCGCGTTCTCCTTCGATATCAGCAGCCTTATTAAATCCGGGAATGTTCTGGCGGTAAAAATACAAAACAATTATTTCGGCGACGGCATGTATTTTGGCGGTATTCGCGGTTATGTTTCAGTTAATAATTCCGGCGCGGTCCAGGATAAACCGCCGCTGGAGCCAAAACATTTCAGGACGCAGCTTTGGAGTCAGTTTGCGCACGGAATTAACGGGGTTATGGTTTGTTATGACAGTATGCTTTATAACAGCGCCGCGAGAATTATTCCTAAAGTGAAAAAGGAGATCGAGTCCGTTTCTGAAATCATCATGAATGCTGAACCGCCTGCCGCGCAAACAGCCTTAATCTATCCGTTTGAGACAAACCGCGGACTTCAGTATTCAGGTTATATCGAAAAGCTCTCCGGTCCGGCGACTAGTGATCTGATTGATTTCTATGCGCCTTTGCTGTTTTTCGGCGCCGGGCTGGATGTCATACGTAATAAAGATATTAAAAAGCTGGACCCGGCCAGGCAGAAATTGCTTTTTATGTCCGGCAATATTCGCGTTCCGCCGGATACAATCAATGACATGGAAAAATATCTTGAAAAAGGGGGAACAATTGTCGCGGATTTCGGTTCTTCCGGCATCAACGATGACACACACGGAAAAATAGATGCTTCCGCTATTTTCGGCATAAAAATTGAAGGCCTTTCTAAAACGGAGAAAACCGTGCTGCCGGGCATTGCCGGAGACAAGCCGGTCAAAACTCAAATCCGCTTTGCTGATAAAAATATTTATGCGGACATAAAAGCCGTCAACGCTGAAGTTATCGCTAAATTTGAGGACGGTTCTCCGGCTGTAACATGTCGTCGCGCCGGAAGCGGCGCAGCATGGTATATCGCCGCCAAACTGCCTTATCACGCCACAAAAAATATCATAGAGCACATATTACTGACCGCCGGGGCAAAACCGCCCGTGTCTGTCATCGCCGCACCAGGCCTGACCAGGCCTGAATATATTGAAACAAGGCTCTTTTCGCACGGCAAACGTCATGTCGCCTATATCTTAAACTGGGGGAAAAGTGCAAACGCTGCAATTGGTTTTAACAGTCTGCCTGAAGGCAATTATCTGGTCAGAAACCTGAGCACGGGCAACCCGCTGCCGCCCCCGGATAAAAATTCATATTGGACATCTGATGATTTGCGCTCTAAAATGAGCATGAAGCTGAACTCCCTGGACCCGGTTGCGCTGTTGATAGAGGACTCCGGCGAAAAGCCGCTGGCAATAAAGGGTATTTCTCCTGAAAGATATGAAATTCTTGATCAACTGTGGGCAGAAATGGAATCTCCTGAAAACGCTCCGGTTATTGCGTTTTCCCCGATAACAAGCATGGCCCCGAATTACGGCGATCAGCCGACCGCGCAAAAACTGCTGAATTTGAACGGATTCAAGACCATTAACTATGAGACTGGAAAAACAGATTTGTCAAAACTGAACGCGCTGATCTGGGTGAACGCCCGCGAGCCGGTGAAAGATCCTGAACCAATATTAAATTTTGTCAGAAACGGCGGCGGTCTGCTTATTTGCGGAAACGGGTTCCTGAACCACCATACAACTTTAAATGCGATCATGCCGCTGCTTTCAAAGCTTGGAGTTAATCAGACTTATATGAAATGGCTGATGACTGAAAAGATCGGGCCGGACGAAGACTTGCTTTCCGTGTCCTGTGATATTGTCCATCCTGACCCGTTAACTGAGCATGTTAAAGTTTTTAAATCGGCCTGCTCTGGCGTTGTTACATGCCAGGCTCCGGACGCTAAAGTCCTTGTCAAAGCGCCTGCTGACTCCAATATTC
>CAIMFA010000887.1 GCA_903840185.1 uncultured Lentisphaeria bacterium
CTTGCCAAAGAGGAGGGAATTTTCGGCGGTTTTTCAAGCGGTGCGAATGCCGCCGCCGCTTTAAAATTGCTTGATAAACCTGAAAATAAAGGTAAAACTATTGTAATACTGTGTTGTGATTCCGGCCTTAAATATCTCAGCACGGATTTGTGGGACTCGATATGATCAGTCTGAAAAAGCGAAGATTTAACATGAACCGTAATTTTAAGCATCATTGAATTCCTTGCAGGAATTAATGTAAATGCGATTATAAAAGCAATAACAGGAGATTCTTGATATGTACGGAGCGATGCAGGAACATTTTCAGAAAACATTGCATGAGATTCGCGACAGCGGACTATATAAAAACGAACGGATCATTACCAGTCCACAGAACGCGAACATCACCGTCAGCGGCGGGCGTAAAGTCCTCAATATGTGCGCCAATAACTATCTCGGGCTTTCCGATCATCCGGAAATCGTCAAGGCGGCACAGGAAGGTTTGACCAGTCACGGCTACGGCTTGTCTTCGGTGCGCTTCATCTGCGGCACCCAGGACATTCATAAAGAACTTGAACAGAAACTGTCCGGATTCCTCGGCACCGACGACACCATTCTTTACAGCTCCTGCTTCGACGCCAACGGCGGTTTATTCGAAACCCTGCTTGGCGCTGAAGACGCCATCATCAGCGATGCGCTGAACCATGCCAGCATTATCGACGGCGTCAGGCTGTGCAAAGCGCAGCGCTTCCGCTATAATAACAATGACATGGCCGATCTGGAAGAGAGACTAAAAGAAACCGCCAACTGCCGTTTCAGAATGATCGCGACCGACGGAGTATTCTCCATGGACGGCTATATTGCCAGACTTAATGAAATTTGCGCACTCGCGGAAAAGTATAATGCACTGGTCATGGTAGACGACTCCCATGCAGTCGGCTTTGTCGGCGCCAAAGGGCGCGGCAGTCATGAATTAAACAATGTCATCGGCAGAATCGATATCATCACCGGTACGCTCGGCAAAGCACTCGGCGGTGCCAGCGGCGGCTACACCAGCGGACGCAAAGAAATCATCGAGCTGCTCCGTCAGCGTTCCCGCCCTTATCTTTTCAGCAACAGTGTTTCTCCGGCAGTAGTATGCGCCTCGCTGAAAGCGCTTGAGCTGGTCATGTCATCAACCGCGCTGCGCGACAAACTGGAGGAAAATACCGCTTATTTCCGTAAGCAAATGACTGAAGCCGGATTCAATATCAAACCGGGTATCCATCCGATCGTTCCGATCATGCTGGGCGATGCAGTTCTCGCTCAGAATATGGCGGCGAAAATGCTGGAGAAAGGTGTCTATGTTGTCGGCTTTTTCTATCCGGTAGTGCCGCATGGTCAGGCCCGCATCCGCACCCAGATTTCCGCGGCACATTCGCGCGAAGACCTGGATTTTGCCATCAAAGCCTTTTGTGAAGTAAAAAAAGAACTGGGAATATAATTACTGTTTTACAGAGTCTTCAGCAGATTGATTCCAATTAAAAATCAAATCGCCTGTTTACTTTTAGTTTGCGCTGTGCTATCTTGTCCTATAGTCATTCAACAAATAGACAAGGAGGCAGGCAAATGGAACGGCGAGGCAGGCGTGCAGTTTTTGAGAAAGGAACTGTC
>CAIMFA010000888.1 GCA_903840185.1 uncultured Lentisphaeria bacterium
CAAGCAGAGTTCTATGCGAAGTCTATGGAAAACTCATTATTGCTTCTATCTCAAATATCCTTTATCTGCGGGTACAGGCGGATTTTGACTGCAACCTAAGTTATCATAAAGTCCTTAAACATATTAAGGCCGTGGTTATATACTGGGCGTTATCCATCATAGACGGCAAGAACGCGCATGAAAAATTTATCAGAAATCTAGCCGTTCAAATTGTCAGGCTATGCCGCAAAAATAAACAGGAAAAGAAGCCGACCATTGAATTGCTACTTCAGAACTTGGCTTCTGAAAAATATTTGAGGTTAAAAACCGCTTAGCTTGATAGCTATGGGGTAACTGCTGTACAAATCGTCCAGTAATAAGAAGGCGGGAGTCAATGCAATGACTTTTTAGTGTTGAAATCGCACAAAGTTGCTTGATTTTTCGATAGATTTAAATTACATTATGGAGAGGGTTCTAATCAGCATTAATTTAAAACATAAACATGTTTTTTACATTTTGTTTTAGCACTATTAACGTTAAAGACGGGCGAAGATGTTGGAAGATAACGAAGTTTCTCACGAAATCGAGATCAAAAATACGCTTGGGCTTCATGCCAGGCCGGCGTCTTTATTTGTCAAAACAGCGTCAAACTTCGAATGTGAAATCACCGTTGAAAAAGATAGTGAAGTAGTTAATGGCAAAAGTCTTATGGGGTTGCTAATGCTGTCTGCCGGTTACGGCACGGTGATAAGAATATCCGCTAAAGGCAAGGATTGCGAAGTTGCCGTCAAGGCGATTCTAGATCTGATTACGCGTAAGTTTGACGAGGAATAAAAGTTTTTAATGAGCCCCAAAAAAGAAATTATATTTCACGGAATTTCTGCATCGCCGGGAATAGCAGTCGGTCCTGCCCTGGTCATCAGAGAATACAATACTGCCTATACCGAGTCCACCGACAAACCTATTGCTCCGTCTCAAGTTGAGTCCGAGATTGCCAATTTTAACCTGGCGCTGGACAAAACCCGCCACGAGATTGAAATCCTGCAGCAGAAAGTGCAGGACAAGTTTGACGTGCGCGAGGCCAGCATTTTCGATGCCCATCTGCTGATCGTTGACGACCAGATGCTGATGAGCGAAGTTCAGGATATGGTCCGGCGCAGACTCAAAACCGCTGATTATGCCTTTTTTAAAGTTGTTGAAAGATATGTTGCCGCAATCTCCGTCATGCCGGATAAATACATCAAAGAAAGAGCCGATGACATCAAGGACGTCGCCTCCAGGGTGCTGGCTAATCTGCGCAATGCCAAACGGCATTCGCTGGACAGTATCACTTCGAAAAAAATCATTATCGCCCGCAATCTGACGCCTTCAGACACTGCTTTGCTGGACCGCGAAAAAGTCCTGGCGTTTGCGGTGGAGACCGGCAGCAATACCTCGCACACGGCGATTCTTGCCAGATCAATGCAGATTCCGGCGATTGTCGGCGTTCCTAAAGAGATTTTTGAAAACCTGGAAGACGATGATGAAATTATCATTGACGGTTTTATCGGAACCATCATTATCAATCCGGATGAGAAAACGCTCGAACTCTATAAGTTGAAGTCTAAAGAGGAAGACAAGTTTTATATTGATCTGGTCAGAGAAAGCCGGCTCCGCCCGGAAACAGTTGACGGTTTTACCGTGCAGCTGGCGTCAAATCTTGAAAGTCTGGACGAGATCATTACTGCTAAAAAATTCGGCACCAGCGGAGTCGGACTTTTCCGTACAGAGTATTTATTCATAAATTCGGACCACATGCCGACCGAAGAAGAACAGTTCCAGACCTACCGGAAGCTGGTTCTGGCAATGGACGGGGAACCGGTGGTGGTCAGGACTCTCGACATCGGCGGCGATAAACTGGAGCAGAAAATTTCCAGCGATTCCGAATCCAATCCGTTTCTTGGACTCCGTGCGGTCAGATTGTGCCTCCGGGAAAGGCCGGATATCCTGCGGACGCAACTTCGCGCTCTGCTCAGGGCCAGCGCCTGCGGCAATCTGAAAGTCATGTTCCCGATGATCTCCTGCAGTGAAGAAGTAACTGAGCTCAAACAGTTTA
>CAIMFA010000889.1 GCA_903840185.1 uncultured Lentisphaeria bacterium
CCTTGTGCAGAACCGTCCCGTCATTGCGGGACCGTTTCTCGCACGAAGACACGAAGGCACAAAGGTTTTTTACTATTCACCAGTTACCAGTCACCAGTCACATTCCGGACAGTCACTCCGAGGGATTAGAGAGTCTCTGAACAGAATTGTTTTTCAATTTTCTCTCCCGCATTTTGGACAACGACTTTGCACAATGCGTTTTCCCATTATTCTCATTCTTCCCATTCTTCCCTGCACTCTCAGCCATTCTTCCTGGCAACCGGACTATGGACAATATGGACAATATGGACTGCCAAGGGCAACTCCAGCTTTCCCAACTTCAGCACTTGTCCTTTCTGCCTTTCTGCATTTCTGCCTTTTCCAACTTTAGCACTTTAGAACTTTAGAACTTTAGAACTTCTTCGTATATATCTAGTATTTTTGTCAATTTCTATAGGCACAAAGTATTTATCACAAAGGCTTTAAAGCTAAGGAGTCGTTCAAAAATAACTGGCACTTTCTACTGTGGTCTCCGGGGAACTTCCAGTTCCGCCGCTTCGTTACAAAACGCCACAGCTTTGCTCCTCACCGGCGAAGCCGGAATTTATCCCGGATACCTGCGTATAAAAATACCACTTCTTTCTTCACAACTCCCAAATAATAAAACTTTTACAATGAAATATCCACGGCAATTAAAAAACTTTTAACTTTTTTTGCTTTAACACTTGCAACTGTATTATTAAAGTAGTACAATTGTAATATAGACATCATACAAAATATGACGTTGCATTTCAACAGGGATAGACAGGATATACAGGATAAGAATAATCGTTTTACCATGAAGGCAATGAAGATAGATTCTTTACTTAATAACCAGAAACTTCAATTTTCTTCATGTACTTCATGGTAAAAGTATTTGTTTCTTTCGTGTCTTTTCGTGTTTTTCGTGGTAAAAAAAGGATTTCTCAGTATCTCATTTTATAGAAAGATAATGAATCTGCCATGAAAATTGATCTTAACAGCGGCGTTCCGATCTATCTGCAGATTGTGGAACAGGTGAAAGTCTCCGCCATGTTCGGACGGTATCGCAACGGCGACCGCCTGCCCCCGGTGCGCGAACTGGCGCTGGAACTGCGCATCAATCCGAATACCGTTGCCAAAGCGTATCAACTGCTCAAGGATGAAGGCATCATCGACAGCCGCCCCGGCGGTGGCAATTTCATCTCGCTGCAGCAGCAGAATACCGACGCCATGCGCGAAACCATGCTCTCCGGCGAACTGAAAAACATCATTGATAAAGCCGACGCACTGGGCGTTCCGCGTGAATGTCTCGCTGAAATATTTCATCATTTATTAAACAGAGGGGATAATAAATGAAACCGTATCAGGCATTAATCTGGAACGAATGGCGGCAGATGCGCGGGATGTTCCAGATGATAACAAGCGGCATAATTATGGTGTGGTTGACGCTATTTATCCTCAACATGCTAAGAATTCCGGATATCGATATAGCCGCGACTGCAATCTTGTTTGTATTTACTTCGCTTTTTACAATTATCGGTAATGGAGTATTTCAGCGCGAATTCAAAATCCAGACGGAAGATTTTCTTTTGTCGCTGCCGGTCAGCCGCGGTGAAATATTCTGGTGCAAATATCTCTTTAATCTTAGTTTATATCTCGTAATGGTCGCGCTTGTTTGCTCATTGTTTACTCCGTTGACAGGCGATCACCACTCCGCGGCTAAATTCGCCTCATCCATGAATTCAATTCTTTTTGAATTTGCAACCATGTTTTTGTGTTTACACGCTTCGGCAGTTGTTAGTCCGTTGATACAAAATTGTCCAGGCGGAAAAACTGGCGGCTGGGCGATTTCGATAGGCTCTCTGGCATTATTAATAGGAGTACCAGCGATCGTTGCGTTGTATCCGTGCAATGAATTCAAATGGATGGGCCTTTCTGTATCCACCGGTTCTCTTATCCTGTGGTTTTTTGCCCTTACAATCGGATATTATCTATGGACAAATCATATCGCATTCAAGCGAAATATCATGCGTCCGCTGTTTGCCGTCGGCGGAATACTGGTAATATTTTCATCGATATTATTCGCTACTGCATATCTTTATTCCGGCTGGGATTTAGCGGCGGCTCGACGCGATGCCCGGGCCGCCGGACTGGAAATGAATGTTCCGCCAGCGGAAGCAGGAAACGGGACATCCGGGATCATTGAATCCCTGCAGCAGTACCAGGCCAGAGTCAATGTCATAAATCCCAAATTGCCGTCGCTGTCTGGCAGAAATGATTGTAACTATTCCTGGCTTGCCAGCGCCGGAGAACAGCAATTGCCGCCGGAAATCATGCAGCAAGCCGCTGATTTCATTCTCGGGGACCCGTGCGCGGTAAAATTGTATACGGCCTTGATTAAGGAGCTTAACAAGCTGGGCTGCCGGTTCGGCGACTCTGCTTTACAGCCGGAAAATCCCGATACATATTTAACGGGAACGGCAATCGATAAAATACAAAACTTTATTTCTGATCGCGCCTATGCGCTGGAGTTGCGCGGAAAAAACCCTGAAATGTTTGACTTGCTGGACATCCTGGATAAGCTGGCTGATTCAGTCTCGGATGAGCATGACGGTTCTTCTCGCAGGAATCTGACCTTTTGGATTAAATTTTTCAAGTTGAATACGGCGCGTAAAATCGGGCCGGATACACCCGCAGAGGTAAAATATTATGAGAATTTATTCCGTGAACTAGATGCCATGCATCCTGAATTTAACGGCAATATCGGGAAACTTTCTCTTTCCATTGAACAAGCTAATAATGGTAGTTCAGAGGCTGGAATATTAAAATTTTTCTATAGAACCGCTGATTTTTTACTGACTCCGCGTATCCGTGAAAATATCGTGATTGTTTTGCGCTGGCAAACAGCTAATAAGCAATTGTTTGAGCAGGCAGTATCGGCAAATTTTTCAAAAATTAAACCGCATATATCGAATCTGGACAAGCAGCAAGCCGACCTTCCGCTCTTTATCGGCGTATGGATAAGTACAGATCAAATCATAGACTGCTATTTGAAACGGACTAGAATTGTAGCTATGAAACTGCATCTGGGGCTGAAAATATATAAAGCAAAACATGGACAATTCCCGGAAACATTGGCGAAACTTGCGCCGGAAATTCTGCCATCCATACCGGATGATCCGATTGACGGCGAACCTTTCACATATAACCGCATCGAAAAGGGATACTTGCTGAAAGGCAAAAGCACTCAATCAAAAGATGGATATTCTATGTATTATCCTGAAAATTGGATAAAGCGCACACTTTAACTTGATTCCGTGAGAGAATTTTGTTGATTTTCTCTCTTTCGTTTTTTAACTGTTTTTTCAGTCGTTGACTGCCGATTTTTGATTAATTTTTGCTACCGTTTCAGCCAGTCGTGCTTTCTGCATGATCTTATTCCGGCAAGC
>CAIMFA010000890.1 GCA_903840185.1 uncultured Lentisphaeria bacterium
ATCCTGTTCATCCTGCCTATCCCTGTTAAAATACAAATTCCCATGCGATAAATTTACATCGCAGGTAATACTATACTGGTTATATTCCAAAAACACAAAAAACTAATGCCGTCTTAATTAAGTATTTATTAAATTATGCATATTTTGTGCTAGTAATGAATATTTTATCACATTGACCGCAAGTCTTTGCCGATATATACTCAAGATGTCAGAAGATTTTTTTAAAAACAAAGATCCCGGAGATTAATAAAAAATGAACGACTGGTACAAACGCTGTTACTCGCGACTGCTTATTGACAATCATATCAGCGAGGACGATGCTTCGTTTATGACGAAGTTCGATCCGGCTAATTATGTGGCGATGGTTAAGAAGGCGGGTGTTGAATCGGGCATGGTATATGCGGTCTGTCACAACGGCAACAGCTATTATCCGACGAAGGCCGGTCACATGCATAAGAACCTGAAAGGACGCGATATTTTCGGTGAAACGGTGAATCTGCTCCGCCGCGAGGGAATTGTTCCAATCGCATATTATACCAGTATTTTTCACAATCACTCCGCTAAAAACCATCCGGCCTGGCGGATTACGCACCCCAATGGCATTCAGCATGACCGCCGCTACTGGTGGAGCTGTCCGAATAATGATGAATATATTCAATTCGTTCTCGCGCAAACAAGCGAAGTGATAGCGTACGATGTCGACGGCATCTTCAATGATATGACGTTCTGGCCGGGCATCTGCGTATGTCCTGCCTGCCGCGGGAAATACCTCGCCGAGACCGGCCGCGAGATACCGGTGAAGATCGACTGGCGCGATCCGGACTGGATATCCTACCAGCGTTTCCGCGAGCGCTCGATGGCGGCATTCGCGCAGGCGATAACCTCCTCGATCAAAGCGCGGAAGGACATCACGGTCACGCATCAGACGAGCACCATCATTCACGGCTGGATGCACGGTTACAGCCTCGGTATCGCCGACGCCTGTGATTACACCTCCGGGGATTTTTACGGCGGCAAGTATCAGCATATTCTCGGGACGAAAGTCCTCGCCGCCGCATCGCGCAATCAGCCGTACGAATTTATGACGAGTCGATGCGTGGATCTCCGCGATCACACCTCGATGAAGTCGGAGGCGGAACTGACGGCGGAAGCGGCGACGACGCTTGCCAATGCCGGTGCCTATTTCTTTATCGACGCCATCAATCCTGACGGCACTCTGGAGGAACCGGTTTACGAACGTCTGGGAACAGTGTCAAAAACGCTTTCGCCATTCACTAAAACAATCCAGCGGCACTGTCCGGTGATCAAAGCTGAAATCGCGCTCTATTACTCCTCGGCGGCATATATCGATGAGAACGCGGCCGCTGATATCATGCTGCCGAACGGCAATAAACCGGCGGTGGATGAGATGTACGGCACTTCGATCATTCTTACCCGTGCGCATATCCCGTTTGCGGCGGTAACTGAACGGAGTGATTTCGCCGCCTTCAAAACGATAATCATGAACAACATTCTTTATACAACACCGGAGGAGAACGAAAAGCTGCGCGCATTTGTCAAAAATGGCGGAACGCTGATCGCCACCGGTAGCACATCGCTGATGTCGCCGGATGGTTCGACCACCGGCGATTTCGGACTCGCGGATGTTTTCGGCGTGTCCGCCTCCGGCGCGAAAGCTGGACGTTTCCATTATCTTTCGTTCATCGACCGCAAGTGGCTGGTATCCGCAAATGAAGTCGCTCCGCTGGTAAAAGCGACCACCGCGGACGTGATCGCCCGTATCACTGAGCCGGTTTTTAACCCTGATGCCGAGGAGTATGCGTCGATACACAGCAATCCGCCCGGAACCGTTACTGATTATGCAGGCCTGTCCGTAAATAAATACGGCAAAGGTAAATGCGTGTATCTTTCATCACCCGTGCTTTCCCGCCAGCAGGATGCGCAGCAGGTGTTCGGCACCTGGCTTTTCAGGGAATATCTGCCAGCCTCGCTGATTGTCGAAACCAACGCGCCGGAGTGCGTGGAGATAACGCTTTTGAAGAGCTCGACCGCCAATGCGTATATCGCCGGATTCGTGAACTATCAGAAAGAACTCCCGAATGTTCCGGTGCGCGATATTTACGCAACCATACGTCTGCCGGACGGTGCAGTTCCCAGGTCATGCATCCGTGTTTCCGATAACACGAAAATGGACGTGAAATTTGAGGGATGGGCGCTTCGCCTGGAAGTACCATGTCTGGATACTTTAGAAATGATTGAAATTGTTTTTTAACATATAATTCCGGAGATAAAAAGATGAATACAAGACAACTTGCTGAACTTGCAATCAACCAGGGCAACGGTATCGTCCGGCTTGCTCCGAACTGGGTCCCCCGTTCATTCTGCATACCGGGTCGGCGCATTAAACTGCATCCTGACGACTATTACGCGCTGGGCGGGGAACGCGGCGGCATCGACGAACGCTGGCTGGCCTCCACCACTCCGGCGGATAACGGACCGCTAACCGGCAGGGACGAAGGTCACAGTAAAATTGTCTGTCCCGGCAATCAGCAGATACTGTTAAAAGAAGCCGTGGCTGAACTGAAGGAACAGCTTGTCGGCCAGCGCATCTGGAGCAAGTACGGCTGCTGGCCGATCTACTCTAAATTTTTTGACAATCTCGGACCGCTGCCGCACCATGTCCATCACAACGACAAGCATGCGGCGCTGGTCGGACAGCGCGGCAAGCCTGAAGCATATTACTTCCCCCCGCAACTGAATAATCATGGCGGACACTTCCCGTACACCTTCTTCGGCTTCGAGCCGGGAACTACTAAAGAACAGGTCAAGGAAGCGCTGATGAATTTCACCAAAGGGGATAACCGCATCACCAATCTGTCGCGCGCCTACCGGCTGGAACCCGGTACCGGCTGGGATGTGCCGCCGGGAGTTCTTCATGCCCCGGGCAGTCTCTGCACCTATGAACCGCAGGTGGCGTCGGACGTTTATGCCATGTATCAGTCACTGGTTGATAACCAGATCGTGCCGGAGGCATTGTTGTGGAAAGACTGTCCGGCAGACCGCAAAGGCGATTTCGACTATCTGGTGGAGGTGATCGACTGGGCACTTAACGTTGATCCGGAATTTGTAAAAAATCGTTTTATGTCCCCCATTCCGGTAAGACCGGAGGCGGAGATGGGCGCAGCAGGCTATAGTGAAAAATGGATATGCTACCGTTCCGCGGCTTTCTCCGCCAAAGAACTGACCGTATTTCCAGGACAAACCGTAATTATCAAAGATGCGGCAGCGTATGGCATAATCATGATGCAGGGACACGGTAAAATGGGTGTGTGGGATATTGACACTCCGGCGCTGATACGCTATGGGCAGCTGACCCAGGATGAATATTTCATTTCCGAGTCAGCCGCGTCGGCAGGGGTGAAAATAGTCAATGAGTCGGCGACCGACCCGATCGTAATGCTGAAACATTTCGGCCCGGCCAATCCTGATCTGAAACTATGCTGAATGATAGCAGATTAACATTATAATAGAAAATGCAAGGTGAGTTTATGCGCAACATTCTTATCGCGGTCTTAGCCGCTATGTTTCTTCCGACAGCAGTCATTTCCGCGGAAACGCTTCTGGATGTTGACTTCGCCCAGACCGGTCCGGACTTGCACAAGACCGGGAAAGGTTCCTTTGACGGCCCGCTTCCGGCTGGTTGCAGTGAGGACTTCCCCGGGTGGAACACCTCTGCTGCCGGCACAACCAGATTGACCGAAGACGGCAAAACATTTCTTCGCTTCAATGTCAAAAAGCTGGATGGTCTGGTACTCTTCAGGATGCCGGATGCAAAAAAACTTGAAGTTCCCGGTTATTACAAAATCAGCGTGGCATGCCGTTGTCCGGATGCTCCTTTGAATCTGCACATCCGTCAGCTTGAGAAACCCTACAGAACTTTTTGGGAGGAGGACATTGAAAAGGGGGCAGGCTGGGTCGAACGGACTTGCCTTGCCGGTCTTGAAAACAGTAAAAATCCCATTTCCAGTGCTGCTGTTGACTTCTCAGGGCTGCGGCTTTACCTGTCTCTAAAGTCAGGAATTACGGACATAGCTTCGATCAAACTCGCTAAAATCTCAAAAGATGACTATATGGCGGAGAAAGCGGCCGGAATCGCCAGACCGGCAAAAGGCATCGCCAACTTTTTCCGCAACAGCCGTTTCCCGCTCGGCATGCAGTCAGGCTGGAGCATAAACCGGGAGAGGAGCGGTGGCAAAGTTGAGTCCGATCCGGAGAATCCAGGCCCAGGCGGCGCACCATCATTAAAGATACAATTGCAGCGTGACGAAAGCCGGATTCACGGACAAGCCGGAAATAAGTGCGATACAGAATATGATAAATATATTTCCTCGGCAGAGAATCAAATACGAGTTTATTCCGAACCTTTCCAGACGGATAATCCGAAAGCCAAACTTCAAATTTCTTTTGCCTACAAAACCATGGAGACTACCTGGAGAGCCTCTGTCGGCGGAGTATCGAGAGCGCTCCCGGCATCCAGTAGCTGGCAGACCTTTAGAATGTCAGTTACGCCTGATCCGCTGGCAAAAGGCTTCTCTCTGGTCTTTACCGGTAAAGGGACACTCAATATTGACTCGCTTATGGCTTATTCAGGAGACGATGAGCGCGGCTACGTTTCCGCCGGAGATTGCGAAATAGCGTTAGCTCCTGCCGATTCAGAAATCTCCGGAACCCGTATCCAGTTCGCCGATGAACCGGCTACGGTCAAATTCTGCGCGACAGGTGATATAGCCGGGGCAATGCTCAAAACCAGGATTGTCAACGTCTATGGCGGAGAACTGCTTCTGCCGGATGCAAAATTGTCTCAATCCGGAACTATCGACTTCGGAGTATTCCCGGACGTGCCATTCGGCCCGTTCAGAATCGAAGTATGGGCGGAGCGTGACGGGAAGCGTATCTCGCCATTCAATGAAGTTGTCATAACCCGTATCAGACGTCCGGTATACTGGGGCAGGGATGCGCCAAACTCTCCTTTTGGCAACCATTTCACGCCAAATGAGAAAACCATCACTACAATGAAGGCTGGTGGCATCAACTGGGAGCGTTGTAACGATTCCTTCATGGAAGGTACCTGCTGGGGCTGGCTCGAGCCGCAAAAAGGCAAATGGCAGTTCCCTGATGAAAAAATCGCCGCCTATCGCAATGGCAAAATAAAGATACTCGGCTACATCGGTTCTGCTCCGACCTGGGCGTCTTATTATAGTGGCGTAAAAAGCCCGATGTATTTCGACCTGATGTATCAGCCAAAAGATATTGAGAGTTTTAAAAATTATGTCAGGGCAGTCGTAAAACATTATGAAGGTGTGATTGATGAATATCAGTTCCAGAATGAGCCATGGGGCGGAATTTTCTGGCACAAATCCTATGACCGGACAACGGGTAAATTCGATCAGGGGCGGACTCCGGCCCGTGACTATGCGGAATTGTCTAAAATCGCCTATGAGGAATTGAAGCAGGCCTGTCCTGACGCGAAGCTCTACGGTTTCAATACGACAGGGCACATTTCATGGACGGATAAAGTATTTGATGCCGGCGCTTATCCTTATTGCGATATGATCGATTATCATGTATATACGCCGTTTCTCTGCGGCTATCCCGGTGACTCCGCAGCAACAGCCTATGAGTCCTCAATCAGCTACATCCGGAATCGTGTCAAACCGCCGATGAAACCGGTGATCATGAGCGAAGGCAACGGCACCAGAGGCGGCGAGGTTCCTCTTAACTCCGAAGGCAAAGATGACTTCGCCGGACTTTACAAACACACGATTCCCTGGAAGCCCACGGACGACTACATCAATTCCGCCGATATGAACTGCCGGTTTGTACTCAGCCATCTGGCGCTTGGCGTCAAACGAGTTTTTCTATACTCTGACCATTGTTATTCGCATCTGCTCTCAGCGCCGACTTTTCCTGTCCTGCTAGGCGCTGACGGTTATCCGCATCCATCGCTGGCGGCTTTTTCAAACATGGCCTGGCAGCTCGAAGACAGGAAATTTATTAAATGCATTCCTGTCGGGGAGAAGGTATGGGCTTACCTTTTTGAGGGCAGGGGAGCTGTTGTCGCGGTGATATCCGGAGAGAGAAACGGACGGTTCACATATAACCCTGCCGACGGGATGGAACTTATTGATCTTTTCGGGAACCGCATTCATGGCAAAACCGGATACAAAGGGAATCTGCTTTATGTAACTTCAAGCTTGCCTTTGTCAAAGCTTGAACAGGTATTGTCGGTAAAACAACATGATGCCAAATGATTTATGAATGGAAACTGCAAAAAGTAAAGGAGTGAAAAAATGAATAATTATTCATCCGGGCAAAAACGAATGGCTTGTTACTCAGGAAAAGGAGGAACGATGATTATGAAAACCAGTATTAACAATGTAAGATCACGGGCAAATACAAAAAGTCATAAATCCTTTATAATAAAAGATTTCACACTCATAGAACTCCTCGTTGTGATCGCCATCATCGCGATTTTGGCCAGCATGCTGCTGCCGGCGCTGAATCAGGCCAGGGTAAAAGCTAAAAAGACCTCCTGCTCCAGCAATCTGCGGCAGATTCATCAAGCCATCATGATGTATGCTGTTGACTGGAACAGCTATCTGCCGCCTACCGATTTTAACTGCCGTTACTCCGGTTTGTTAAGCTCTTATACAAATCAGAAGCGTGATATTGTTTACACCGGTTATGCCACAAACCAATTCAGCAAAAAGAGTCCGCGCGGGCTTTACTATTGTCCCGCAACCCCCGATCCGGTATCAGATTCGCCTTGCTGGGACGGCGGAGCGCTTTTGCAGTACAGCCAGCCTGACTACATCCCGACCCAGAAGAATGTGCCTGACCTTACAGCCGGAAAACAAGGTGCCTGGTCGCTTGAAAGCAGTTTTATCATTTCCGACCGCAAAATCCAGCAGATAATGGCAGGTACAGTCATAATGAGCGAACAGAATTATTCTTCGCGTGAGTCTACCAGAGCAAACAACTGTCCCTCCAT
This sequence comes from uncultured Lentisphaeria bacterium, assembly GCA_903840185.1. GTDB lineage: Bacteria > Verrucomicrobiota > Lentisphaeria > Victivallales > Victivallaceae > CAIPAT01. The sequence goes on from CAIMFA010000890.1 coordinate 7,052, forward strand.
GTTCAGGGCGGTAGTAACAGCAAAATGGCCGGGAACCAGCAATTGGGCCAATGTCTCGGCACCCGCCTGGAACTATCACGACCGCTCTGCGAACTTTCTCTTTCTTGACGGTCATGTAAGTCCATTTTCCTACACCGGCGGACAACTTTTCGATAATGACTGGATTCCGTACAAGAGGTGATTCCGTTAACATGCTCAGGAGAGAAGCTAACCATATTTGCGGAGACACAGTAATTATGATGCCGTTTAGACAGAAACTCGGCATCGGCAAATTGAATTTTTGTTTGTTTTATTTTTTTACTGAGGTAGATTTAGATTAGCAAAACGGTATTGCCGATTATCTGAACGGCTTCAGAATCTTTATAAAGGTTATTCATGAAAACAACTGCAATCTCTCTGATCATGCTGATTTTTGTATTACTTATAACGTTAATGGCATCGGCACAGGTAAAACCTATGAATTCTAAACTGGAGACCGTCCAGGCGGTGGAAGAGGCGCATAACGCGCTCTGGAGCAAGTTTATTGACAAGCACGGAATCATACTTGACTTCATCGGCGAGATTCCAACTCCCGAGGACTGCGCAACAGGAAGGCCAAATGCCATCGGCTGGTTCTGTCCTATCGAGAACGGCCCGATGTGTAACGGCTTGTATCTGCCCGCGGTCTGCGAACGGGCGCGGCGCAGCGGCAATTCGACTGACAAGGAACAGGCGCGGCAACTGGCGCAGGGACTCATCGAGTGCGCTTCCGTATCGGACGTGCCCGGCATGATCGTGCGAGGCATGGCGACTGATGGCAAAAGTCATTACCCGCTTGGCTCCGACGACCAGACCCATCCATGGTTTCTGGGATTATATGCTTATTGGAAAAGCAATATTCCGTCGGATGCTGAAAAAAATGAGATAGCCGCCAAGGTCAGGGAAGTTGCGGAGGCTCTTGAGTCAAAAGGCTGGCTATGTCCGTGTGACGGTTCTTTCAAAGGCAATTTCCGGGGCGGATTCAAAGGCGACCATTTTCGTGATGCGGCGCGGTATCTGTTCATGCTTAAAGCTGTCCATGAAATGACCGGTAATCCAGTCTGGCTGGAGCGATATCAGAAAGCGCTTACTGAACGGCCCGGTAAACGTGGAATGACACGTGTTGAAATATGCGCGGCTGGCTACGGGCCTGATATCGAACTGTTGAAGTGGAACCGGAAATCGGTGCAGCATTGGAACTGGATTTTCGTCGGTTCCCAGGCATCGCTCAAACATCTTATGGAAACGGAAGCTGACGCCGGCATCAAAGCACAGTTTCAAGCCGGTTTAGCTGCAGGGTGCGGGGAGGCACTGCCAGGCCTGGCAGAATTCGAGAAATTTGACAATAATGACACCAAACTCTTCGGCACAGCCGACTGGAGAGCGGTTTATCCACAATGGTTCCCGCAAAAAACGCAGGCGGAAGCAATGAAGCTCTCAGAGCTGGCCGACAAGAAAAAGAAAGGCGAGCGGAGCGACTATGAACACTGTTTAGTGGACTCTCCCCTGGCCGCCGCCGCCATTGTGGCGCTGGCCGGCGATCCGGTCCATCGCGATATCGTCAAAAAGGCGATATGTCATTATGACTATCAGAAACTTTACAGCTCCCGCTTCTTTTTCGCAGAATGCGCTTATTACGCGTGTCCTGCCGAATGAAAATCCAACTCCTGTTCTAAATATCTGTTTTCATGCTGGGAAAAATTGATTTAATAGCTATTTTATAGCTAAAAGGTGATTTTCCATACATTGGAATATAAAATGTGAGGTCATGATTCTGACCGCAAGGGGGAATTGGATATGAATGGCAAAGAACGTTTTTATGCGACAATCGCAGGTAATCCAGTGGATCGTCCGGCATCATGGCTGGGTATTCCGACTAACGAAGCGCTTCCGGCATTGCTGAAATATTTTTCCGCCGCTGATATGCTTGAATTAAAGCGTAAGATCAATGATGACATCTGGGCCATCGAAGTTCCCTTCCATTGCCCTCCGGCGAATCACATCGCCTGCGCTTTTGATTTTGCCCCGACCACGGATTACGCGGAACGGACATTGACCACTCCAGGATGGTTTATGGATAAAACCGATCCGGCCTGTGTCAATGATTTCCCGTGGCCTGATCCGGCCCGCCACATGTCTCAGGGGAATGCCGGAACCTGATCCGGCAATGTCCTGCGGATATGGCTTTGATGGGAGTAATGTGGTCGGCTCACTTTCAAGACGCCTGTGCCGCGTTCGGCATGGAGAACGCTATGGTCGCAATGCTGACCGAACCGGAATTGTTCCAGGCGGTGATCGACCGTATTGTCCAGTTTTATTTGAAAGCAAACGAGATTTTCTACGAGGCCGGCAGGGGAATGCTCGACGCGGTTTTGATCGGCAACGACTTCGGCAGTCAGAATGCGCTGATGGTCGCGCCGGAACAGTTGCGGCAATTTGTTTTTGACGGAACAAGGCGGTTGATTCAACAGGCCCACAGCTACGGTTATAAAGTGATGCATCATTCCTGTGGAGCTATTCATGAGATTATTCCCGATTTGATAGGACTCGGCGCTGATGTCATTCACCCGATTCAGGCGCTGGCGAAAGGGATGTCGCCGCAGGAACTGCATGATGATTTCAAATTCCGGGTGGCGTTTTGCGGCGGCGTGGACGCCCAGAACCTGCTGGTAAACGGTACGCCGGAACAAGTTCGCGCAAAAGTAATCGAACTGCGCAAATTATTCCCGTCCGGTTTGATTATTTCTCCCAGCCATGAAGCCATACTGCCGGATATTCCGCCGGCTAATATCGAGGCAATCTTTTCCTGTCTATTGGATACATAGAACTATTTCCAGACCATGACCAGGGTTCCGGCGGTGATTAATCCGCCGGCGATAATGGTCTTTAAACTTAAATGTTCCCCTAGAATAAGAAAAGACAAAATCAGGGTAAGCGCAATGCTGCATTTATCCACCGGCGCTACTTTTGACACGTCGCCGATTGAAATAGCCTTATAGTAGAACAGCCACGACAGTCCGGTGGCCAGTCCGGATAGAATCAGAAATGTCCAGTTAGTTTTAGTCAGCTTGTCGATTTCACGATGACCGCCTTGGAAGAAAACAATTCCCCATACCAGAAGAATGACCACCACAGTACGGATTGCAGTCGCCAGATTGGAATCAACGCCTTTAATGCCGATTTTGGCCAGAATGGCGGTTAACGCCGCGAACAGAGCTGCCAGTAATGCGAATAGCTGCCACATAATTTTTGACCTTCCTTCGAGCAAATCTTCTACGTGGCGCATTGGACTGTCTTCATACATGTTGATTTCTTCCATCACCACTTTACGTTCGCGATCCAATTCTTTTGCATCAAACTTAGAAT
>CAIMFA010000891.1 GCA_903840185.1 uncultured Lentisphaeria bacterium
ACAGAGGACGCAGAGGACACGGAGAAAAGACAAATACACTTCACCATGAAGAACATGAAGTGAATGAAGTTAAACCCGGGAGCGCCGGTCGCCTGACCGGCTTTATGCATTTCGCCTTTGGCGACCAACGTTTCGGCGTTGGATCACGCCCGGCGGGCCGCCGGTGGCAAGTAAAGGGAAGCAAGTATTTGTTTGCAGGTCCCGCGCCTGCGGGATTGACAGTTCATCCAGACTTTCGTCAATGCGCAGGCTCGGGCGTAGATTCAAGGAAGCAAACCGATGCTGTATTGGCATACTGCAAGGCGAAGCTGACGCGGAAGATATGCCCGAACGGCGCAATTGCGCGGAAGTCTGGTTCCCCCTTGCATCCCTCCTCCGGAACTTTTATTTGGCGGATGGAATGACGGAAATTATCTTCTGCATTGCTGAGCATTTTTCACGTTCTTCATGGTCCCGCGACTGCGGGAAGGATTTCTCTGTGTCTTGCTAACTATCGGGTTAGTCCAGCGACTGCGGGATGTCTCTGTGGTTAAAGTTACGTTCATCGCTATGGGAGATTATTCGCCGATGAAAACCGTTCCGGAGCCGGTAATTCTTATCCGGCGGTCCATTCTTACGCTTACTATCGGCAGGCCGTGGCCGAATGGAAATCCGGTAATGACCGGGCCGTTGACCGCCTCCGCCGCTTTATGGAAAATCAACTGCAATTCATCATGCGTGCCGCAATCCATAAAGTCGCCGAATGCGATTCCGGCGCATTTAGACAGAACCCCGGCCTGTTTCAACTGCGTCAGATAACGGTCAATGCGGTAAGGCGGCTCATTCAAGTCTTCAAGAATCAACACCCGGTCAGTAACGTCCGGAAAGTATTCGGTTCCGCACAGAGTCACCATTACCGCGAGATTGGCGGGCAGGGGCAGCGCATCGACGCTGCCGGGTTTGATGATCCTGACCGGGTTGCCGCCGTCGGGGCTCTTAATCTGCGCCGGAAGGCCGAGCATGGCCGCGCGGCAGTAACCGGCGGTATAGTCAGCGAACTGATTTTCAATGAATGCCTCATGCAGTTTGGCCGCCATCGGCGCGGCAACCGGGATTCCGGCATGCATTTTGAGCATGGCCAGGTGCATGGCGGTGATGTCGCTGTAACCGATCAGCGGGAGCGGACGGGAACGCAGCAGCCGCCAGTCAATCTCCGGCAGCAGATGCGCCGAACCGAATCCGCCACGGGCGCAGATCACCAGATCAATGCCGGTATCATGCCAGCAGGCGTGAAGGTCGGCCAGCCGTTCAGCGGTCGAGGCGGAAAGATAGCCTTCCCGCGCCCTGCTGAAGACGTGCGGCATGATGGTGACTTTCAGCCCCCAGCTGTGCAGAAGCGCAACCCCGGCTTCGATCCGCGCCCGGTCGGCGAGCCCTGCCGGAGATATTATCGCCACATGGCGGATTGTTTTTGGAAATATGTTGTCCATATTCAAAAGTTACTTCAGAGTCGGGCAAATTCAAATTGAAAAAATCAATCAGCCATGCATATTCATAAAAGACAGGAATTCAGGAGTCAGAATAAAGCGGTATTACGGCATTACAGCTTAACGGTATTACAGTCAAACCGTGAAACCGTGAAACTGGAAAGCATGGATTTCTCTGTGTCATGCTAACTCTCAGGTTAGTCCCGCGACTGCGGGATGACTTTGTGGTTAAAAAATAGTTTCAATGGAGCGATTGGTGAAAATATTTGAAAATAAAACCGCCCGTTACGGGAATTTTAAGGAATGGCTGAATTGCTGCGGTATTGAACTGGGCTTGATTCTGGTTGCGGTCAGTCTGCTGGCAGCACTGGCCTGCGGTGGTATCCCGTTCATTTCCGACTGGCAGTGCCCGTTTCTGACTCTGACCGGCTGTCCGTGTTTTTCCTGCGGGATGACGAGGGCGCTGGAGGCGCTGCTGCATGGCAGGTTGTTTGAAGCATTTAAGCTTAACCCGCTGTCATGGCTGCTGGCCGGAGCGTTGTTTTTCAGGCTGTATCAGCGGCTTTCCGAAACCATATTCAAATCTTACCCGGATTTCCGGAAGCCGCGGATGGTATGGGGCGGCGCGGCGGCACTGGCATTGCTTTACGGCCTGATAAGGATAATCCTTGTGATGGTTGTCAGATGATTGAATCCATGACCGCGATAAAGTCATCGGGGAGGGGAGCTTCGAAAGAGATCTTTTTGCCGGTTTCCGGGTGCGGAATGGATATTTTCCAGGCATGCAGCATCTGCCTGGGAACTTTCAGTTTCCGGGTGTCGCCGTACACGGTATCGCCCAGCACCGGATGGCCCTTATGCGCCATATGCACCCGGATCTGATGCGTTCTGCCGGTGAGAATCTTTACGCTTAACATGCTGACCTGAATGCCTTCGATCTGGCCGGATTTAAGCACTTCGTAAACTGTCACGGCTTCTTTGCCGTTGCGTTCAGTGACTGCCATTTTCTGGCGGTTGACATGATGGCGGCCGATCAGCGTGACGATTGTTTCCGTTTTTCTGGAGGGAATACCCTTGACCAGCGCAGCGTATGTTTTGGCGACTTCGCGCTCGGCGAAAGAACGCGATAATTTAAACTGTGCCTGCGGGGTTTTAGCGATCACCAGGCAGCCGGAGGTGTCTTTGTCCAGCCGGTGCACTATTCCCGGCCGCGATTCGTCCATCTCCAGTTCATCCGCCAGTTCTGGATTGCGCCCCAGCAGGGCGTTGACCACGGTTCCGGTATGGTTGCCGGCTCCTGGATGCACCACCATGCCGGAAGGTTTGTTGATTACCAGCATCGAGTCATCCTCATACAGCACCGGCAGATCGATGTTTTCTCCGACCGGCACGCTGGATTCGGCTTCTTCGATTTCGACAATGATCCGGTCGCCGGTTTTCACCGGTGAACGCTGGGCAGTACAGACGGCGTCGCCGCACCGCACCGCGCCGTTCTTAATCAGTTTTTGCAGATACGAGCGCGAACAGTCCGGCAGCATTGCCGCCAGCAGCAGGTCAAGCCTTTTGCCGGCGTGCTCCGCCTCAACTTGCAGTTTTATTATTTTTTTTGTCATAGCGTATGAAATAGATGAGCAGAACAAGTCCGGCGGGGATCAGGAACATTCCGATGGCTTGCGCCCGGGTGAAATATCCGGCAATCGCGTCGGTGTGGTCGCCGCGGAAGAATTCGTCCATGAACCGGAGCATGCCGTAGGCGATCAGATAAGAGGCGGTGGCAATGCCGCGTCTGGTGTTCCGCACCAGATAAAACATTATGGCGAACAGAATCAGATTGGCTGAGGCTTCATATAACTGCACCGGATGCAGCGGCAGCCCGTGGTGCATGTGGTCAGGAGGACTGCCTGCCGGATAGAGCACCCCCAGAAAACATTGGGTCGGCTTGCCGAAACAGCAGCCGTTCAGGAAACAGCCGATACGTCCGAACATGTGTCCCAGGGCCAGGGCAGGGGCGACAACATCCAGCACGCGCCACATGTCGAACTTGTTTTTGCGGCAGTATAGAATGATACAAAGCATTGCCAGGAAAAACCCGCCGTAAAAGACCAGTCCGCCGCGGTCAATGCGGAATACTTCCAGCAGATTGTTCCTGTAGCTGTCCCAGAACTGGATGATATAGGCGATCCGCGCCCCGATGATGCCGGCAAAGACTCCGATAAATACCAGCGTCGTCGCCTGGTCGCGGTTCATTCCTGCTATTTTACGGTTATAGCTGACAAGAAAGACCGCTGACAGAAAGCCCAGTGCGGCCATGATGCCGTACCATCTGATGGACAGTGAACCGATCTCCAAAAATATAGGATGCATCACGTCTCCGGATTTACCGCCGGTTTGCCGCCGGCATTGTTCTTAAAATGTCTAAACTATTTCAGGATTTATTCTAATTCTGAATCCGTAATATACTGCTTTTCCTGACAATTTCGCTTATAAATTTGATTTATGAATGGATTTTTTTCTAAAATGGATTAACTTTTATACCCAGTTCCGGGTGTTGTTTATCAATCCCCGGACTTTACCCCGTGGTGTAATGGTAGCACAAGTGGTTTTGGTCCATTTAGTCGAGGTTCAAATCCTTGCGGGGTAGCCATTTATGGCTTCATGCCAACAATATGCTACTTATTCCGCAATTTATTTGACAAGTCCAGGATTGCTTCGTTCATGGCTTGTTCCATCAGTTTTGAATACATTTGCGCGTCATAACCCTTGCGGTAGTAAATCCACTGAACCATATAATCCGACTTGTCAGTGGTGTATTCCCATATCAGATTATTTTGCTTGTCGCGCAAGGTCAGGTTTAACGCAAGTTTATTGGTTGAAGTTCCTTCCGGAGCTCCGAACAGCCAGAATACCGGCCCGACAAAAGTAAGCCCGTAGGAAAATATCCGGCCTTTATATTCAGTGGAGATGATATTGCCGGAAAGCACATAATCAGCCTGATTCTTTTCCCCGCCGAAAGTAAAGAAAGCGTCTTTGAACAAGTTGGAGCGGCGCAAACTCATGGCGGCGGCTTTGGCAAGATCTTCGCTCGGATTAAAGTTGAATTCGTCTATGGAGACAAAGCTTCTGGCCGCGTCCGGGCGGTTATTGTCGTAGTAGCCGTATGGAAACAGCGGAACCAGAAACAGATAAATTGATCCTGAATTATTGCTGTTGGCGCGGCTGTCATCAAACGGCAATACCGCGACAGTCTGACTGTATACCGGAGTTGCCTGGAGTCGGGTCAGGTTGTGTATATCGTCCGGATAAACGAACTTGGCGGTGGCACCGCAACCGGAAAGCAGAACAGTTACCAGAACGGACAGGACGGATAGTGTTAATGCGTTTTTCATTTTTCCCCTTTCACTCAAGTTGTTTAATGAACTTGAACTATAGCATTATTGAAAAAACAGTGCAATCTTCTTCCATAAATATAAAGCATTGAAACCTGAATGCAAATTAGTCTGTAGACCTCATCTGGGTCATACGCCCCAATAACTCTCATGTTTTCAAAGAATGAAACAGCATGGCGTTGTTGGCCTGGCGGTAGGCGGAGGCGGTCATGCCGGTTTCAAGGTGAAAACGGCGGGAAAAATACAGCTGGTCATTAAAGCCGGACTGAGCGGCAACCTCGCCGATGCTGATGGTTGTTTCGGTTAATAATCTGCGCGCCTTTCTGATCCTGCGGTCAATAACAAATTCTCCCGGCGGCAGTTGAATGTACATCAGCCAGTAACGCCGGAAGGTGGCGGGTGATATATTCATCGCGTCCGCGATGGCGTCAAAATCGTGATACTCTTCCGGGTGCAGCGTGATTTGCATTGCGGTTTCATGGATCTGCCGTTCGTATTTGCCGGTGTGCAAGCCGGTTCTTTCAATCAAACTTTCCAGCACCATCCATTCGCAAAGGTGGTCGATGCGGTCGGCATTGCCGGGGGTGTCCGGCTCCATCATCAGCCGCCTGGCTGTTTCCACCGCTTCCGGAATATGCCGGGTTTCGCTGATGTTCCACATGAACATGCCGTCCTTGAACAATTTTCTTTCACGCAGAACAGTACCCGCCGATTCCGGATAGATCATGTAGAATTCCGCCCAGGTCGTTTCCGGCCCGTAATCCATCATTTCACCCGGCCACTGGGTCAGCACGCAGGGGGCATTGACTTCGTACAGTCTGCCTTGATAACGGTAGTTGCCGTGTCCGTTAAGAATCAATGAAAAATTATATGAATTAAAGACCAGATTAATCCGGTTGGTTTTCCGGCTTATCCAGCCGACTGACGCGACTTGCGGGGCGGTATTAAAACTGCGTTTTATCCCGGCAAAATGTTTGGCTGAATCCATTGCTTGCTCCGGTTAATATTTTTTTATTGTATTGATTAAATAATCCATATTAATGAATATATAATCCATTGTTATGTTCAATGCAAAATATTATATTTATTAAATAGTATATAACGCTATTAAATAGTATTCAACAGACAGAGGCGTGGAAATGGCTAAAAAGGTAAAAGTCGGGGTTGTCGGCTGCGGCAATATCAGCGATGCTTATTTCAAAGCATCACAGACATTCAAGGATCTGGAAATAGTGGCCTGCGCCGATCAGCGGCGGGAGGCGGCGGAAGCCAAAGCTGTCGTTTACGGTTTGAAAATATTGAGCGTCGAGGAATTGCTGGCGGATAAATCAATCGAAATCGTGTTGAATCTGACCACGCCGCAGGCGCATACAGAAATCAATCTGCTCGCTTTAAAGGCCGGCAAGCATGCCTACTGTGAAAAACCTTTCGGGCTTGACCGTAAATCCGGTAAAGAAGTTTTGCGGCTGGCGGAGAAGCAGCAACTCTATACCGGTTGTGCCCCGGATACTTTTCTCGGCGGCAGCCATCAGACCTGCCGCAAGCTGATTGACGACGGCGCTATCGGCGCCCCGCTTTCCGGCACGGCATACATGATGTGTCACGGCCATGAATCCTGGCATCCCGCTCCGGCGTTTTATTATCTTAAAGGGGGCGGCCCGCTGTTTGACATGGGACCGTATTATATTACCGCGCTGGTAAATATGCTGGGCCCGGTAAAAAAAGTTGCTGCCATCAACACCAGAGGTTTTAAAACCAGGCTTGCCACTTCTGAAAAAGCCAAGGGGCAGCGCCTGAAAGTTGAAGTCAATACTCATGTTGCCGGATTGCTGGAGTTTGCCTCCGGCGCGGTAATTACCTTGGTCACCAGTTTCGATGTATGGAAGCATACCAACCACAATATCGAGATTCATGGTTCTGAAGGCAGTCTGCGCGTTCCCGACCCAAATGGTTTCGGCGGTAAAATCTCGATATTCAAACCGGGCATGCAGGAGTGGGAGGATGTGGCGCCGGCGTTCGGATATCTGGAAAACATGCGCAGCATCGGACTGGCCGATATGGCGGAGTCAATCCGCCGGCAGATTCCCTGCCGCTGTTCCGGCGAACTGGCATTTCATGTGCTGGATGTCATGTGCTCGCTGGAGGAAGCGTCCGCAGCCGGAAAACATATCACGCTCAAGAGCGTTTGCGCCAGGCCGGAGGCGCTGCCGGTCGGCCTGAAGCACGGAAAACTGTTTCTCAAATAATAAATTTATAGAAAGACGAAGATTATGAGTAAAAAAGTATTTATGACCTGGGGCGGCTGGGACGGACATGAACCGGAGCAGACCGCGAATTTATTCGGCAAACTGCTTGCTGAACGTGATTTTGAAGTGGTAATCAGCAATTCGCTGGAACCGCTGGCCGATAAAGACAAAATGGCATCTTTTGACCTGATTATCCCGGTATGGACAATGTCGAAAATCAGTAAAGAGCAGGCGGACGGATTGCTGGAAGCGGTCAGGAACGGCACCGGTATCGGCGGCTGGCACGGCGGCATGTGCGATGCTTTCCGCGAACATACTGAATATCAGTGGATGACCGGCGGACAGTGGGTGGCGCACCCCGGCAATATCATCGAATATGAAGTCAATATCATCGATCATGACGATCCTGTAACTCGCGGCCTCAAGGATTTTAAAATCCGTTCAGAACAATATTACATGCATACCGATCCGGGCAACAAAGTGCTGGCGACTACCACATTTTCAGGTGAACATGCGGACTGGATCGACGGAACCGTCATGCCGGTTGTCTGGAAGAGGAAATATGGAAAAGGGCGTGTCTTTTACAGTTCGCTGGGACATGTGGCTGAAGATTTTGCAAACTGTCCG
>CAIMFA010000892.1 GCA_903840185.1 uncultured Lentisphaeria bacterium
CCTCTCAGAATACGAACCAATTCTCAAAATCTTCGCAATCTAAAGTTGAATTTTCAGCCGTGCAGAGTATAAAAACAGGCAGCTAGTCGCCGAGGTATTTATCTTTAAGGCGGTAATTGCAGATATAATCCTTAACCGCTTCTTTCAGCGGGGTGGTCTCCTGAGTGTAACCGAGGGCGCGCAGTTTGCCCATTTCCGCTTTAGTATAATACTGATAGCGGTCACGGAGATGCTCCGGCATTTCAACATATTCAATGACGACCTTCCTGCCAAGAGCTTCGAAAGCGCCTTCAGCCAGCGCATTCCAGGTTTCAGCTTTGCCGCTGCCGATGTTGAAAATACCATATCCGCGCGAGTGATTTATCAGGAACAGGATCATGCTCACGGCATCTTTAACGTAAAGGAAATCACGCTGCTGTTCTCCGTCTTTATATTCCTGGCGGTAGGATTTGAAAAGCTTCATCTTTCCGTCAGCGGATATTTGCTCAAAAGCCCGGCATACCACACTGCGCATTTCGCCTTTATGCAGTTCATTCGAACCGAAAACATTGGAAAATTTCAGCCCGGTTATTTTTGACAGCAAACCATGCTTTTTCGCCCAGAGATCGAACATGTGTTTGGAATAGCCGTACATATTCATCGGACGCAGCGCATCCAGTTCATTTTCATTGTCATTGTAACCCTGCGCGCCGTCGCCGTAAGTTGCGCAGCTCGACGCATAAATAAAGCGGATATTATTATTAACCGCGAATTCAGCCAGTTCTCTGGTATAAGTAAAATTGTTGCCGGCCAGATAGGATGCGTCTTTTTCAGTAGTGGCGGAACAGGCACCCATATGAATAATGCCTTCAATGCGTCCTGCTGCGAACGCCCCTGCCTGCAACTGCTGCCGGAAATTATCTTTTTCCATGTAATCGGCATATTTGAGGGCGCGGAGATTTTTCCATTTTTCGGAACAGCCCAGATGGTCAACCAGCATAATATCATCGACGCCCGAGTTGTTAAGTCCCCAGACCACGCCGCTGCCGATAAGTCCTGCCGCACCTGTTACTATATACATTTAAAATCCTTGTACGCTCGATCCGCCTGAGCCGGAGCTGCCGCTGTTATTTCCCGGCACCGACTGCCGGTTAACCTGCTTAAGCGGGGTATCCATTCCAGTTAAATTCATTGTCACCATTATAGAGTCTTTATACTCTTTATTGCCATTGCTATCCTTGTTGGTTGACCTGGAAAGTTCCAGCGCCAGCTCCCAGCAGTGTATGGTTTTGCTTATTTTGGCTCTAATATCCCGGACATATCCGGCTTCAAAGTCATAAAAAATCTCATATGCGCCTTTCAAAGTGCGGTCCATCGTGAACGGATGATCAAAACCGAAGACCAGAGTTTGAATTTTAGTATTATAAGTCTGGTCGAACGCGCTCCCGTTATCCAGCTGGGTCAGCGTACTGCCCATCGAGTAAGCCGACTGTACACTGTAATAACCCTGATATGCATACCCGAAGTGCACGTTGACATCCTGTATAATTTTATATTTCAGCATAAGTTCAAATTTATCGAGAAAATTGTTTACCCCGTTGGTAAAACCGGATTGCCCGTTGTTGCTGGTGCTGCCGGTATAAGAATTATTGCCGGCATTCAGCGCCATCAAACTGGTAAGACTTGTATCGTCAAACGGGCTGAAATTGAATTTAGTACAGAAATCGCCGACGTTATTAAACCCGTCCTGTTTCTGGAAATGATAATCCCAATAGTTTTCCATTGACATCCAGTTATAAATCTGTTCGCCGCCGTAAGGACCGCGTCTGGTCTGTAACCGGTTCAGCATGCCGAGACGGACGAAATTCTGCTGTTCGATACGGTCAATGTCGTCAAAATAATAGAGGTTTTTGCGGTCAACTGTCGGATCTGGAATATAGGTATAATTGACATACGGCTCGAACACATGACGCATGCCGTCGAGATTCCAGAACGCATTTTTTGTATTCTGCCATGACTGATAGATTTTTGTATTGGCTTCAAGACCGAATTCACCGACGAAACGATACTGGCTGCCGCCTTTGTTATCATAGTTCTTAACGAAGGCATTGGAGTTGCCGTCAGGACTGTTAACCGCAAACATGTTTTGCAAATCCTGTTCGCTAACACTCGTCTTTGAGGAATTCTGGTAACCTGTCATGCGGAATCCGGAACGCGGAATCAGGTTCAGCCAGTCAAGCTTGAAAGGATAATAGAACATATGCAGGGTGTCAAGCCTGAAGGAGTTGTAATTGGACGGATCAACCAGATTGCCGGTGGTTCGCGGTTTGTCAAAATCACGCCATTTCATATACATATTGGAAACACTGGTTTCACCTTGATAATATATGTTTGAGAACAGTTCCTGACGCGGAACATCAATCCTCCATCCCGGCAACTGCTCCACTGCAGTATAGAAATTATTCACCCTCGGCCTTATATACAGCGAAGTCGATAACCGGTCAAACTGCTGTTCCAGCGCGGCGTAAGTCGCCGGCTCCGGGTCGGCGTTAAACTTGTCCGGGAAAAAGTCATTGCGGAAATAATAATCGCTGGTAATTTCAAAATTACCTCTGAAATCCAGGCGCGGAGTAATATGCGTGACATTGCTCAGTCTGAAATCATAGCGGGCATGAGGTATTGTAAGCCGTCCATCTTGAACATCACTTGTTTGATACGGCTTCTGGTCATACAGGCCGTATCCGAAGATATCAGTCTTGGTGTATTCCGTTTCAATCACGGTTTCATCGCCGTAGCCGACGCCGCGGATCGCATAGAGGTCTACATATAACTTCGTGGTAGCGAACGGATAATCGCTAAGCTGAAATTTCTTCGACAGACCAAGATACAGACCCCAGTCTGAACTGTAACCGCCGCGAACCTGAAGCAATCCTGGACTTTCATCCTTCGGTTTGTAAAACATCGGAACCCAGAGCACCGGAACGCCGAAAACATTCAGCTTGCAGTTGTATCCCCAGATACTGTGGTCTCCGACATCAGGATTATAGCCGTTGAAACCGAAACTGTCCGAAGCATACGGGAAAATATTAGCTTCACCGCAGCTGATTGAATAATGCCCTTCATCGGTTTCAAGATATTCGCAGGAACTTATTTCAGCGTCCTTGACGCTTACCTCTCCGCTGGGTTTACGGGTGCCGGATTTGGCTTTACAGACGAATGTCTTATACCGGGCCTCAAAGTCTGTAATGTCAATGACTCCGGTGGAAAGATTACCGCTTACCCGGCTGGCTTTAACCATGTCTCCTCTGGTATATATCTCCACGTCCACAGTCTGGTTGCCGAGCGGATCCACGGTATATCCGAGAATTTTCACCATCACTTCCGGCATGGCTACCAGCTTGACCAGATCGCCAATAGGAACATTCATCTTTTTCTTTTTCGTTTTGTACAGACGGATATTGCCTGCCGCCTCAATATCCTTGCTTTCGGTATTAACTATTGCGCGGTCCGCGTAAATGGTAATATCGCCGTAAGGAATATATACGTTGCCTTTGACAACGATATTCTTGCCGACAATACTCCAGGAATCGGCTTTGGTATTACTGAGGCTGCGGCTCTCAGAGTTAGTGATGTCGTCAAAATCAAAGAGTTTGGCACCGGATGAGACCATCGAGAAGACAGAGAGGCATGCCGCTGTAAGAAGCAGTTTCAGACGCATATTCTTTTTATTGCCTGCCTGTGAAATCATCAGCGGGTATAGGCCTCCAGTAGTTGCTGTTCAGTGTCCTTGGTATAAAACCCGTTTTCATCCAGCGTCGCATCAATTCCCGGCGCTAATTTTGCAATATCCTTCACCGGAGTGAGCGGCATATCCGGACAATTTGGAAAAATCACCGTCTTGCCGGGGAACTTAGCGTTGATCACCGCATCGAGTCCGTCCTTCAGCGTATTCATACCGCCAACCGCGGCCAGCGCGGTAACCGGTTTCAGCATGCCTTTTTCCGCCAGTTCCAGGGTATGGCGCAAATGCGCGGTTTTGCTGCCGCTGGAACCGATGAAACGTATCCCGCGCGACGCAATACCGTTAACGTTAAGTTCGCCTTCTTTGCCCGCCGGAATCCCTGCAAAAATATTCATTAAACCGTCATCTTTGAGGAATTTCGCGGAACCGTTCAATACCGGTATGACCGGCACCAGCATGATAATGTCGTCAAAACCTTCAGGGGCGAAGTCAGCAATCGCCTTTTCAAATTTTTCCGGTGACATCCCGGACGGATTCAGTGTGACAAATTCGATGCCTTTCTCCTGAATCTTGCCGGCAAGCTGTGAACGGACATTTTCAATGCGGGCGTCATCCATATCAGAGACCAGAATGCGTTTCGGGCAGTTTTCCGATTCCACCGCCATCTGAGTATGCATCTGCCCCATGGCACCGGCTCCGCCGGGCAACCAGCAGGTGCCGCCTTTCTTCAGTTCGCTTCTTACATTTCTGCCGTAAGCGGCGGAAAGCACCTCGCCTTTCGCTCCCTGATAAAACCAGCCTTCATAGTGAATACTGCCGACGTCAAAGGCCCAGGCGTCATCCGGATAATCGCCGATAAAGCTGATTACCGCGCCGCGATTACAAGCTTTCGCCAGTTTTTCGCCAAGTTTCTGGTCGCTGACGTCACAGATAAAGATATCGTCAAACTTTAAATCATCAGTTATATTCTTAATCACTTCCGCTTTGATATTAAGTTCCGTTTCCAGCGCTTCCAGCGCCCCGGACGAAAGATTCAATGCGCAAACCTTCGACGGAGAGGATTTCTTCAGCAATTCGCCGGCGGCATAAATTTTACGGCTGCCGGGGCCGGCGGCAATCAGCACGGTTCCGTTCTGCCTGGGCGCCGTACGGTTTTCAATCATGTAACTTGCTTGAACGCAAGTCCACGGCTCCATCAGCGCAGCGACCGCTGACGGCGTGTCGTCTTTCACCGGCAGCAGATAACAGCCTTCATCGCCGTTAAGCACACGCTGGTCAAGCACGCTGTACTGGGACATTCCGCCGTTGATTGCATAGCCGTAGGCAAAGCCTTTGCCGTTGACATAAATATCCGCCTGAATGATAAAACGCTGGCCGCACTGGAATTTATCTTCAAGATTTTTGCCGACTTTGACGACCGTCATTACAGCTTCATGACCGGGGATCACCGGGTCTGTGCTGAGGTTTTTAGATATAACGCGCGGATGTTCTTCTCCGGCACGAATCAGTTTGACGTCCGAAAAACAAAGTCCGATCGCATCAATTCTGACCAGAAGTTCGTCATCGCCATTGACCGGAACCGGTATTTCACAGGGCTTATTGTCTTTTCCGAGTTTGTCCATACCGGCGCCGAACAGCGGCCAGGCAAGCATTTTATCCGGCAGTTTACAATTACAGCTCATTTTTATCAGGACTCCATCTTAAACGTTATTAAAAACGATAATATTGCCCTGTTTACACTAAAATTCAAGAAATTCGCCAAACTTTTTTCACCTTACAAAAAGCCCGTGAACAAAAATCTTTGGAAATAACTCTCCGCCCGTGTTTATATCAACAGGAAAATCGCGTTACAACAGATATCACAGAGGAATTCATGCCACGCAGCGTTGA
>CAIMFA010000893.1 GCA_903840185.1 uncultured Lentisphaeria bacterium
ACGGTTTGACTGTAATACCGTTAAGCTGTAATGCCGTAATACCGCTTTATTCTGACTCCTGACTCCTGACTCCTGACTCCTGTCTCCCGGTTTTGCCCCCCTTAGGGTATTTCCAAAACTGTTTCAAATTCCGTCAGACATTCGCAGCCGTCGGCGGTTACCACCACCATATCCTCCAGCCGCATTCCGCCCCATTCTGGATAATAAACCCCCGGCTCGACCGTAAGCACTTCGCCGCCGCTTAACGGCGTGTGATTTTTCGGCCCCAGCCGCGGATTTTCGTGTATTTCCAGGCCGACGCTGTGGCCCAGGCTGTGAAAGAAACCATAATTCCGGCCGTCTTTCTGTCCGGTGGGGAAACCGTATTTTTCCAGCTCTTTTACCGCAAACTCATAGATTTCCGCAGGAACGGCTCCTGTCCTGATCAATTCTTTCGAGCCGTTTCTGGTTGCTTTTACCGCGTCAAACGCCTGCTTCACGATTTCGGGCGCGCGCCCTTTGACGAAGGTGCGGGTGATATCTCCCCAGTAACCTGTTTCCGAAAGTCTTGGAAAAATATCAATCACCAGCGGCTGAGATATAACCAGCGGCCCGGTGCCGATATTGTGCGGTTCGGCGCCATGCAGGCCGCAGGCGACAATGGTTGATTCCGCGACCGCGCCGAAACGCATAAGTTCGAGATTGATTTCAAAACGCAGAATTTCGGCGGTAAGCGGTTCGCCCTGCCAGGTCAACGCCTCGTTTGACCAGGAACTGACCTGTGCTTCCGCAAGGATTTCAAAAGCCCGGCGCATCCCTTTTTCCGTTATCCGCATGGCAAGCGCGATCTTGCTGACTTCCTCCGAAGATTTATGGCGTCTTTCCGGAAAGAAATCATCGCTTTTGCAGACCACGCTCAAGCCGCCGCCGCGTAACGCATCCGCCAGATAAAGCGGAAAATCTTTCGGGACGACATATTCTGTAATACCCAGCTTGTTCGCCAGGGCCTGAACCGTTTCGACCATGCCGCCGCCGCCGGAGGCAAATTCCTCCATCCGGTGGACATTGACATCCGGATGCCGTTCCCGGATGCCCCGGTCATGTTCCAGCGCGGAGAGAATAATGCCTTTTTCGCTGCCGCAGCGGAAGAAAATAAACGCGTCAACCGCGCGAAAACCGGAAGCGTACAGCATATCCGCGGATTTTTCGCTGTCTGCTACAATCAATTCTGCTTTTTTCATTTTCCGGTTCTCTAATCCTTCATTTTTCATTTGCAAAAATAACAACCCAAGCCATATTCCATAAATGGACGAAACATAATAGTATAATAGAAATTAATAATTTATCAATTACTAAAAAGGGTATTCATGACAACTGGAACAGCTTTTATTTATGTTTTCATCTTTCTCAGTTCGTATCTGGTCGGCTCCATTCCATGGGCTTATCTGATCGGCAGAATGTACGGGCATGACCTCCGCAAGGAAGGCAGCGGCAATATCGGCGCCACCAACGTCACCCGGGTGATCGGCAAATTCTGGGGCAGGGTATGCTTCCTGCTGGATATGATAAAAGGCTTCCTGCCGGTATTTATCGTCACCATGCTGATTAAACAGCAGACCATTGACGATACCGGCGACCTGGACCAGATTATCGCCGCCGCCGGCGCGGTGACCGGCCACATGTTCTGCGTCTTCCTCAAGTTTAAAGGCGGCAAAGGAATTTCCACTTCCGCCGGCTGCCTGCTGGCAATGGCCCCTTATTCATTTGCCATCTCCGGCATAGTCTGGGTGATCGTGTTTCTGATCGGCAGATATGTCTCGCTGGCCAGCATCGCCGCCGCCGCCGTGCTTCCAGTCAGCGCAACCTTTTTTGCCATGATGAAAGTAAATGACAAAACAATATATCCGGTGTCGGTTTATATCCTGATTTTCCTTTATATCCTCGCAATTCTGGCGATATTGAAGCACTCCGGCAATATCAGACGGCTGATTAACGGCACCGAGCACCGCTTCGACAAGAAAAACCCGAAGACAGAGAAAGAGAATCCCAAATGAAAGTTACAGTATTAAGCGACGGCGCCTGGGGAACCGCTTTAGCGCTTGTTCTTTGCGCCAATGGACACGAAGTCCGCATGTGGGGACCTTTCCCCGAATATCTGGCACAGATGGAGTCAACCCGGGAGAACTCACGTTTCCTGCCCGGAGTCAGTCTGAGCCGTAATTTGCAGTTCGAACCCGATATCGCGGCCGCGGTGCGGGACAGCGGCATTCTCCTGCTGGCGACCCCGTCGCAATATATGCGCAGCGTCCTGCTGAAACTGAAAGACCATTTCAATCCGCAGCAGCATCTGCTGGTGAATGTCGCCAAAGGCATCGAAAACGATTCACTGCTCAGAATGAGCCAGATTTGTGCTGAAATACTGGGGACGTGCCGCTATGTGGTGCTGTCCGGCCCGAGCCATGCGGAGGAAGTCTCCCGCGAAGTCCCGACCGCCGTTGTCGCGGCTTCGGCGGACATCAAACTGGCGGAACAGGTTCAACAGGTTTTCATGAATGATTATTTCCGGGTCTACACCGCCACTGACTATGTGGGGGTTGAACTCGGCGGAGCATTGAAAAACGTCATGGCGATTGCCGCCGGCGTGATTGACGGCATGAAACTGGGGGATAATCCGAAAGCCGCCATGATGACGCGCGGCATCGCGGAAATGAGCCGCCTCGGCGCGGCACTGGGCGGTGACCCGAAGACTTTCGCCGGACTCAGCGGCATCGGCGACCTGATTGTCACCTGCTGCAGCGGACACAGCCGCAACCGCCACGTCGGCGAGGAACTCGGACGCGGCAAAAAAATTGATGAAATCCTGAAAGCCATGGGCATGGTCGTCGCCGAAGGCGTAAAGACTTCAAAAAGCGCCTATTGCCTGGCCCGGCAGGCGGACATCGAGGTTCCCATCATAGATCAGGTTTACGCCGTGCTCTATGAATGCAAAGAAGTAAAAACCGCCATCCGTGAACTGATGACCAGAAAAGCCAGAACCGAAATGGAATAGCGCAAGGCGGATTAAAACCGAATATACAATATCCGACACCCGCGGCATAGCCGCAACTAAAAAATACACCTTAACCACGAAAAGCACGAAAATTCACGAAAAAAAGCCAATACAGTTTTATCCCGCGACTGCGGGAAGGACGCAGAGCACACGGAGGAAATACAAATACACTTCACCATGAAGAAC
>CAIMFA010000894.1 GCA_903840185.1 uncultured Lentisphaeria bacterium
GCGGAATTTATCCAGTTCAGAATCCGGAGCAACAAATACCAGATTTGAATCGGGGCAGCAGCCATGGAAATTGAGTATGGAATGAATAAACAAAGGTTTGTCGTCCAGCATCTCAAACAGTTTATTGCCGGAACCATATCTTCTGCCGGAACCGCCGGCGGCAATGATAATACCTAAGTTGTTGATTGATTTGCTTGACATATTTTTGTTATAAATGAAAAAGTTCAAACGGTAATGACCGTTTGAACTTTCTCTATTGTCAATTAAAAATTACTCAGCGCTGGGGATAATAATGATTTTACCAGCCTTCAGGATACCATCTTTCGGGAGATCAGTATTGAGCTTTTTAATGTCATCAACTTTGATTCCGTACTGCTGAGCAAACTTTCCGATTTCAATGTCCTTTGAAACTTCAACCGTGTCAGTCTTGCCGATCGGGGCAACTGCGGCGGCCGGTGCTGCGGTTGCGGCTCCGGGAGCAGCTTTCGCATCAGCAGCCGGTGCGGCTGTAGTTGAATCTACCGGTTTTGCGGTAGGATCAACCGGTTTGGCAGTCGGGTCAGACACGTTCTTCAGGATGTCATCAGTGGCGGCATCGGCTTTCTTGCTATCAGTGGCGGCTTCAGCCGTTGCAGTTTCTTTCTTGGCAGCACCGGGAACAACCAGTTTCTGTCCGGTCTTGAGAGTGGCTTTGGTGGAAATATTATTAGCCTTGGCCAGATCAGTGGCTTTGACTTTCAATTTTTTGGCGATAGTCCAGATGTTCTCACCATGTTTTACAGTATAGCTGCTGCTGTCAGCGGAAGCTGCGGCTGCATCTTTAGTCGCTTCTGCCTTGGTGTCATCTTTCTTGGCAGTGTCTTCTTTCTTGACATCTTTGCCGGTCTTGGCGGCAGCATCTTTCTTGGCTTCAGTCTTTTTCTTGTGAACAGGCTTCTTGGTTTCTTCCGAAGTGGATGCCGCGACAGCAGAACCACCGGGAACAGTCAAGGTCTGGCCGATTTTCAGCGGTTTCTGAACCGTCATGTTATTAGCGGCGGCGAGAGCGCTTACGCTTACACCGGCTTTCTTAGCAATTTTGCCAAGAGTATCTCCGGACTGCACGGTATAAGTGCTGCCGGCTGCAATAGCTTTGGCAGACTTAACCGGAGCAACCGGCTTTTCCACAGGCATTTCAGGCAGAGGTTTAACGGCTTCCTGCTTTACTTCAGGTTTTACAGCTTCAGCTTTAACTTCGGGCTTGGCTTCAGCAGCAGCACCGGTGGGCGCGGCTCCGCCTTCTACCGGAATGTAATGACGCTCCGCGAAAATTTTCGGACTTGTACAACCACCAGTGATAGCGAACCCTGCAATTAGCAGCAAATGCAATGCTGCAACTCCGACCAGAATCAAAAAAACCTTGACTTTCACTTAAAGCCTCCTCGCTTTTTTATGGCTTAAATTTGCCTTATAATTTTTAAATTACCTAACTACTCAATATAAGAACTTTTATCTTAATTTCAAAATGTAAACTCATTTAAATTGAAAAATCTTGCATTTTTTTTTGATTTTTATTAAAAATCCTGAAAAAATGCCGTTTTTTACTTATTTTCCGGCTTTGGCTGCTCTTTGTAACGCATCACGGACTCGCCTTCCTGGCATAACCCGAATTTCTCTCTGGCGACCTTTTCGACAATCGCCGGTTTATGCTCAAGACCGTAAACTTCCTTGTTCAGCTTTACACATTCCGCAGTTTTCAGCGCGGCCTGTTCTCTGAGTTCAGAAACATTACTCTTACGTTTTTGATACTTGCGGTAAACCGGCCAGATTAAAATGGCGGATGATACTATCAGCATCAAAACAATCAAGTAAAAAAAGTAAATGATTATTTTCTTTTT
The DNA here is from genome assembly GCA_903840185.1 of uncultured Lentisphaeria bacterium. GTDB lineage: Bacteria > Verrucomicrobiota > Lentisphaeria > Victivallales > Victivallaceae > CAIPAT01. The sequence continues at coordinate 1,878 of CAIMFA010000894.1, forward strand.
CCCATCGTCCATAATTGTGAACGTCCTTAAACTCGGAGTTTTTGCGGCGGCTGCCTTACCCGCAGCCGTCCGCTGATTTTTCAATCAATATCATAACGTTAAAAGTACCAGTTGTCAAACCTGCAAAGTCATAAGAAATTCAATATTCGTTGGTATTTTCTTGAGTTTGCCGATTAACAGTTCCATGGCTTCAGCCGGCGGAACCCCGTTCATGGCCTTGCGCAAGGTCCAGACGCGCTGCAGTTCATCGGGATGCAGCAGCAGTTCTTCACGGCGCGTTCCGCTCATTTCAACGTTGATCGCGGGATAGATTCTCCGGTCGGAAAGGCGCCGGTCAAGGTGCAGTTCCATATTGCCGGTACCTTTGAATTCTTCAAAGATCACGTCATCCATCCGGCTGCCGGTCTCGATCAGGGCGGTCGCGATAATCGTCAGACTGCCGTGATTTTCGATATTTCTGGCGGCGCCGAAGAAGCGTTTGGGCTTGTGCAGAGCGTTGGCGTCCACCCCGCCGGAAAGGATCTTTCCGCTGTGCGGTTGTAGCGTATTATATGCACGGGCCAGACGGGTGATACTGTCGAGCAGGATCACTACATCATTCTTGTA
>CAIMFA010000895.1 GCA_903840185.1 uncultured Lentisphaeria bacterium
AAATAATCTGTTGTACGATAACCAGCGGATGGAATTTCTGGGTGACGCCGTCCTCCAGATCCTCCTGACCGAGTTTCTCTATTTGCGCTATCCGGAAGAGGATGAAGGCGCGATGACTAAAATGCGTTCGGCGATGGTGCAGCAGGAAGCTCTGGCCACGCTTGCCCGCAAACTGGAACTGGGCAGATTCATGTACGCCGGTAAAGGTGAAATAGAGTCAGGCGGCGAAGACCGCGACTCGACGCTCTCCGACTTGTTCGAAGCGTTTATCGGAGCATATTATCTTGACGCCGGATTCGATAAAGTGCGGGATTTCGTCAATAAATTAATGGGGGAAGCGTTCCCCGAACCTGACAAGTTGTTATCGGGGCTGAACCCCAAAGGCACGCTTCAGGAGTATACGCAGAAAAGATGGGGCATCACGCCGGAATATGAAGTAATCAGCGTAACCGGTCCCGACCATAACCCTTCGTATCTGGTGGGAGTTGCGGTCAACGGCAAAATCAAAGCCGAAGGATCCGCCTCCAACCGCAAACAGGCGGAAAGTCAGGCCGCCAGAAGCGCGCTGATTCAGCTTGCGGAGTCCGACAGTTCACTCGGCGGAATATTTTAAGGCGGAACAATACAGGGAATCAGGAGTCAGGAGTCAGAATGAAGACAGAGGACAAAAGACAGGGAACATGAATATCCAATATCCCGTCCCGCTTCACGGGATCCCGCGAAGCGGGAGAATGTCCAAGTTGAACAGCCTGTATCCAGAAGACAGCAATCAGAAGCCAGGAGTCAGGGAACTGCGGGACCCGCAGTTACAGGAATAAGGAATTCTCTGGAATTTGAAAAGTTTTTCAAAGGAAATGAAAAGAGAAAGTTTCAATAGGCGAGGATGAAAAGCTTGAATCCTGAAGACAGAAAAATGAATGCAAAGAATAAAACAGAAACAAAAATTCTGATTTGGGGTTTAGAGGAGGAGCAATAAAATGAAGTACAGTTTAAGTTTTCCGGGCAGAATTATTTTCGGTGCAGGAACGGTTAATGACCTGCCTGAGCTGATTCCGGCTGATTCCAGAATACTGCTCGTTACCGGAAGCCACGCCGAAAAGGACGGGCTGCTGGGATTCATGGAGCATCTCCTGATCGGATTCGAAACTACTTCCATCTGCGGCATCAAGGCGGAACCGCCTTTGTCCGAAGTTGACAAACTCATTCAGGCAGGCCGCTACAGCAGTTCCACGGCCATTGTCGCAATCGGCGGCGGCAGTGTCATTGACGCGGCCAAAACAGCCGCCGCGCTGATTCCGCTGGAAGGGATGACCGCAGATTACTTTTATGACCGGCTCCAGATTAAACATAAAGGGCTGTTCTTTGCAGCACTGCCGACCACAGCGGGAACCGGTGCGGAAATCACGCCCAACGCCGTACTTACGGATACTGAAGTTTCAATCAAAAAATCGATCCGCCACCAGGGCATGTTCGCCGATGTCGCCATCATCGATCCGGAATTGACTTATTCGTGTCCTCCCGCCCTTACAGCAGCCAGCGGGCTGGACGCGTTCACCCAGGCAGTGGAATCATATATCTCCAAAAGCGCCAATACCGTCACCCGGCTGCTTGCCGGCAAAGCCGCATCCCTGATCATGGCTAATATCGTGCAGGCATGTAAATCGCCGCTTGACGCAGCCGCCCGTTCCGCCATGGCGGAAGGCAGCATGCTCGGCGCCATGGCCTTCACTCAAAGCGGATTAGGCGCGGTACACGGCCTGGCCCACCCCATCGGCGGAAAACTGAAAATACCGCATGGCCTTTGCTGCGCCGTGCTGCTGATTCCAGTGCTCAAAGCCAATCGCCCGTCATGCAGGCAGCACTTTAAGGAACTTGCTCAATCATGCGGCTTCGATTCAGCCGATAATTTCATTGCGGCAATCGCCAACATTCAAAAGGAGCTGAATATTCCATGTACATTCAAAAAGTTCGGACTGAATGAGGAGCATTTTGATTTCATCATGGAAAACTGCCGTTCCGGCAGTATGCATAAAAACCCGCGTAAATTCACCAATTTTGAATTACTGGAAATTTTGAAAGGTTTATGCTGATGAGTGATTTTTTCAATAAATTTATTATGGTGCTGGGGCCGAATCCGGCCTGGCAGAAAACGCTTTTTTTCAAAGAACTGATTGTCGGGGAAGTCAACCGGGCCTATGATATGAACAGCTTTCCGTCCGGCAAAGGGATCAATTTCAGCAGAGCTTCATCAGTGTGGGGTAAGAATCACACTATGCTGTTACAGTTTACCGGCGGCAGTACCGGCAAACTGATCTGCGACGGCCTGGACGCGGAAGGCATTCATCACACCACAGTCGCGGTGGATCACATTACCAGGACCTGTACCACCTGCCTCTGCCAGACCACCGGAGAAATGACCGAACTGATTGAACCTTCTAATACCGTTGATGACGTTTCTATCGGAAAGATGCTGGATTTCATGCGCGAACACATAAAAAGCTGTCTGGGAATCGCACTCTGCGGAACACTGCCCGGCAAAACCGATATGAAACTCTATATCGAAGCAGCAACGCTGGCGGAGACTTATGGAATTCCACTGCTCATAGATTCCTGGCAGGACATAAAACCTGTGCTGGAAATTGCCGAAAATGCCATCCTGAAAATCAACCTGACCGAGCTGCGCCAGATCACCGGGGAAAAAACTCCGCGCGAAGCAACGCTGGCCGCGCTTAACGATTTTCATCTGAAAGCAGTTGCCATCACAGACGGCCCCGGCAATGCCTATACCGCATCGGCGAACGGGTTCCATGTGTATCAGCTGAAAAAGCTTGATCATGTGGTTAATCCGCTAGGTTCCGGCGATACCGTTGCCGCAGTGTTTTTCAGTGAATATTTGAACGAAGCGCCAATCGAAGAGGCGTTTGCCTCCGGATTAGCCGCGGCGTCAGCAAACTGCCTGACTCCGCTTTGCGGACATTTTGATGTTCAAACCGCGCTTGAAATCCGCAAAGGCATTACCATATCTTAAGAAGGCGGGCTTTGCCCGCCGGAAGTCAGGAGTCAGGAGTCAGGAGTCAGGAGTCAGAATGGATCCGGAAAACTTTGTGAGTAGTGAATAGTGAATAGTGAATAGTGAAGAATAATTGGACATAGTATAGATATTTACCGGCAGACATAAACAAATTTTATAAAGGCTTTTTTCATGGAAAATCAAACAAATAATACACCGCCGACAGTCAACACGTCACCGCAACCGGATAATTGCCCGCTGAGACAATGTCCGGGGGCTAAAAAGGGCTGGAGAAATTATATCGGATGCTTCGGAGTATTCTTCGCGGCGTGCGCTGTCTTCATGGTCTGCTTTTCAGTTATCGCCGTACTGGCTTTTGTTGGTATTTCGCGTTTTCTGGAAAACAATGAAGATGACGAAGTATCTCCGAATTCACTGTCCGCTTATGAAAAAGATTTTATCTCCGGCAATCACGCTTCCAATAACGTCATACTGGTGGTTCCGGTATCCGGCGTCATTTATTCCGGTCTGGAAGATTCTCCGTTCGGCGGTGCTGAAGGCGCGGCAGCCAACCGCATCTGCGGCCAGCTGCGTCTTGCCGCCAAAGACAGTGATATCAAAGCTGTAATCGTCAGGATTGATTCCCCCGGAGGTGAAGTTGTCGCCTCGGATATGATTTACCAGGCGGTTAAAAATGTCCGTGCGCAGGGGAAGCCGGTCGTAGCGCTGATGGAATCGGTCGCCGCCAGCGGCGGATACTACGTTGCGGTCGGCTGTGACCGGATCATCGCCCATCCGATGACGACCACCGGCAGCATCGGCGTAATTGTCCAGACCTACAAATACTATAATCTGTTTCAAAAAATCGGACTCGAAAGCGAACCCTACACCTCCGGGCCGATGAAAGACCTGCTGAGCGGTACCAGACCGACTTCTCCTGAAGAAAAACAGATTATTCAGGAACACGTCAACAAGGTTTACGATCATTTTGTAGACGTCTGTGCCGAAGGCCGTCCGAACCTGACTGCGAAACTGATTAAGGGAACGAAAATCGGCGATGGCCGCATTTTTCTTGGCACGGAAGCAAAAGCGCTGGGTCTGGTTGACCAGCTGGGCTATTTCTCCGACGCCGAAAAGAAAATCGCCTCGATGGCCGGCATTGCCGCAGACTACAAAGTGATTTCACTGCGCAAAAAATTCTCGCTGTCCAGCCTGTTTAAAAGCCAGGCGGCCTCCAGCAGCATCAACGTGAAACTGCCCGGCGACTCAAATTCACTATCCGGCAAGCTTGAGCAGGGCAAGTTCTACATGCTCCCGGCAAACAGATAGAGTTTATAGTATGTATAGAACCGGGATATTTTTATTTTCCGCTATTGGCACGGCGGACGGTCTGTGATATAATTAATTTGTAAGAATCATAAATAAACGTTCCTCACGAGTTATAAGTTATGTTAATTAAACAAAAATTGATTTTTGTCCTGAGCGTGCTGCTGATTATCGGTTTTGCGACAACCAGCCTGATCAGCTATTATGTCTCGCGCGGTTCGCTGCACAATCAAATAATTACCAGCGATCTGCCGTTAACCAGTGACAATATCTATTCCGAAATCCAGCGCGACCTGCTCCGGCCTGTTCTGATTTCATCAATGATGGCCAACGACACTTTCCTGCGCAACTGGATATTGAACGGAGAAAAGGATGTCGGTCAGATCACCCAGTATCTGAGCTGGATCAAAGTAAAATATAATACCTTCACCAGTTTTTTCATCTCGGATAAAACCAGGATTTACTACCATGCCGGCGGCATATTAAAAAGCATTAAAGAAGATGAACCCAGGGATATATGGTATTTCAGAGTACGCCAGATGAAACAGCCGTATGAGATCAACGTTGATGTTGATATGGCCCACAAAGATACTCTGACTATTTTCATTAATCATAAAGTCTTTGATTTCAACGGGGAATTTATCGGGTCCGCCGGGGTCGGACTGAATATTGATGCGGTTAAGGCTCTTATCAATACCTATCACAATAAATATAAACGCACCATTTACTTCGTTGCCCCTTCAGGTGAAATCGTATTGCACAGCGCGTCCTATGGAAACCATGGCGACAACATAAAAAATACACCGGGTATTGCTTCAATCGCGGATAAAATACTATCCGGAAAGAGCAGCAAACTGGAATATGAAATAGACGGTAAAACAATTTTCCTGAATACCCGGTATATCCCCGAATTGAACTGGTTTCTGGTGGTCGAACAATCCAGCGACATATCAACGGAAAACATCTTCAGCACCCTGATTCTCAATTTAATTCTTTGCGGTTTTATCACCATCATCATCATCATCATCACCAGATTCACCATAAACAGTTATCAGGGCAGACTGGAAAAGATGATACAATCCGATCTGGAACTAAAACTCATCAATCAGGAACAGGAACAGGAGATCGCAAACCAGAATCTTGACCTGCTTGATAAAAATACTAAACTGACACTGCTGAACTCCTCAAAAGACAAACTGTTCTCCATTATCGCCCATGATCTGCGCGGGCCGGTCGGCAATATCTCGCAATTGCTTAATATGCTGGCGGAGTCTTATGCCGCCGGCAACAAGGAGCAGACAGCAGATATATTTGCAAAATTGCAGGAAACGTCCAATACGACATTCAACCTTCTGGAAAATCTTTTTGAATGGGCAAGAAATCAAATATCCGAAGTCATTTACAGCCCAGTGGAATTAAACGTAAATCAACTGCTGCAGGAATGTCTGCCTGTTCATCAATTTAATGCGAAAGAAAAAAATATTAAGCTAACCGTAAGCT
>CAIMFA010000896.1 GCA_903840185.1 uncultured Lentisphaeria bacterium
AATTGCACAGGACAAACCATATCCGGCAAAGAACTTCAAGCGGACGGCGGTTCGGGGAACAGCCAGGTCAGGTTGTCGTTGTCCCAGTCCAGGATGAATGCGATGGTGAATACGGCGGACCAGGCGAACCCGCGGGCGGCCAGACCTTCTCCGGTTACAGGATGATAGTATTCCCGGATTGACGAAGTGTCACTGGCAACCCAGCCGAGCAATGTCGTCCGCATTGCGTCCGCCAGATCTGCGTAACCGTAATCTTTCAATCCTTTCAGCGCGAAAAACGAAGTGTTGAGCCAGGCCGGGCCGCGCCACATTGCCCTGGGATCAAATCCCGGGGTATCGTATGCGGCGGTGGGCATGCCGGGATAGAATTTCCGCGGATCGGCGGCAAGTTTCGCCATTTTAGCGGCACGTTCCACGGGCGCGATATGAATAAAAAGCGGCATGAAGCAGGCAACGGAAAGCACCGGGCTGGATTTGCCGGTGAGACGGTCGCGGTCAACATAGGACGCCAGTTGTTCGTCCCACAGCCTTTCATTGATGCGCCGGGATAAAGCATCGGCTTCCTCCAGCCATTTTGCCTGATCGCCTGACAGCTTAAGCTGTTCCGCCAGATATGCCATGCCGCGATAGTGGGAAACCATGTAGCAATTAAGGTCAATAGCCCAGAGCCGCTTGTCGTCGCTGGTTGACTGCTGGTAGCCGCCGTCCCAGCGGATGGCGTTGTCCCAACCCGATTCGTAACCGGTATGAGCCCCGGCATAGAAAAAGAGGCCGTCAGTTTTTCCGCCGCGTTCATTTTCCCAGAACTCGCCCATCCGGACTAATTTCGCATAAAGTTTGCCTAGGCCGTCGATATCCGGAGAACGATGCTCAACCACGGAGGCGGCCCACGCCATCACCGGCGGTTTGGAAAAGTCGATTACCATGGAACCGTTTTCCCAGATCACATCCGGCAGCATGCCGTTGGGCTGCTGCTTGTCAAAAAGAATTTCAAACTGTTCGCGGGCGAAAGCGGGATCCCAGAGCGAAAGTCCGATGGCATGAAAAGCGGAGTCCCAGTTCCAGACGCCGCGATAAGTGCCGAGCGACGGCATAATGCCGCGATACGGTTTCCAGGCGTCGCATTGCACAATATTGCCCAGCATGGTGGATTGAGACCGTTTCAGCAGTTCCGCCTGTGCCGGCGTGACCGTTTCCGCAACCTTTGCAAGCCATGCCTCCGCCGGAGCATTCGCCGGCTCTTTTGAAGAATTATCCATTTTAAAATTATCCCTTTGCAGGTGCTGCCTGCCTGATTTTGTAATTCAACCCATATTATGACGGGTAAAAGTTTCCTGATTCCGTGAAGGCTTTTCATACCATCACTTTTTTGTTGATTCATCATTTTAAATCTGTTAAATGTCAAGAAATTCACTTGCAAGTCAACAGCAAGAGTGTTGTACCCCTTGTCCCGCCTGTTTTATCAAATGTTCTCGAATGAACACGAAAGAAGAATGTCATCCAAATACACCACTCCAGTCGTGTTACCAACCATTATGAAACCAATCCATGAGACGGCGGCGAACTCAGGACTGCATGGAATATCGAAAGTCTGGCTGTTCCCGTTTTTGTCTATAACCGTCAGTTTGTACATTTTCCCGCCCTTGCCGTCCAGCGTCATGTTTACAGCGATTCGTGTCCAGGAATCAAGAGGGAGCGTCGTCACCTCTTTGTTTCCTGCCATCAATTTTCCATTGGGCATGAATTCAAGGCGAGGCCCTCTTTGATGCGGTGTCTTCCGCATGTCTCGCATTTCCACCAAGAAATGAC
>CAIMFA010000897.1 GCA_903840185.1 uncultured Lentisphaeria bacterium
CTGATGTCAAATAATCGATGTTGCATTCTTCAACTTCCACGCTATAGTTAAAATTGCATTCTATTTTCACAAGAGTTCGTCCTTTTTAAGTTATTAAGCAATCTTAAAATGAACTCTTGAGATTTTTTATCAAGCAGGTTTACTGCTTAGGTCTCCATTTTGGGACGCTACCATTTATTTACTCGGCACAATTATAATCTGAGTCCGTTACAGATTATAAATCAACAACAAAAGGAACACGATCATGAAACGGAATGTAATATTTAACGGCTTGGACAGAGTTCAGACGCAGGCGGCGGTGGCGACGGGTTATGTGCGGGTATTGGGCTGTCCGGGAACGGGTAAAACGAAACTTCTGGCTACCCGTTTATGCCATTTGATCAGTAGCGGGGTTGACCAGCGGAACATTTTAACCTTTACGTTCAATGAGAAAATGATGATGGCGATGCGAAGTTTGATAGCCGAGATGACAGGTAAATTACCGCTGACCAATATTTTCACCTTTCATGGATTCTGTTTCAACATCGTAATTCGCAATCTCTACCGGGGGCTTTTCCCCAATAACTTTATAGCCATCGACAGTGATAACAAGCTTAAACTGCTGCGCATGGTTTATGCCGACCTCGGCGTGTCAGCCGACAAATATCCGCCGGGCAAGATGCTTGAGCACATATCCATGGTCAAGGGCCGGCTTGATTACGTGCAGCATTTTCACCGTGCAGGTACGCCTGATATTGCAGATGATCTCGGACTGGATATCAGTTACGCCGGGAATGAGATTTTCATTTATTATCTGATGAAACAACTCGAACACGGGGCATTGGACGCTGATGACATTCTATATTTCGCGCTGTTTCTGCTAAAGCTCAACAAAGATCTGCTGGATGAAACGCAGGATCACGCGCAGTGTATTCAGGTTGACGAGTTCCAGGATGTGAATAAAGCCCAGTTTGAACTGCTCATGCTGCTCCAGAAGCACAAGAATCTGTGCGTCGCCGGCGATCCGGATCAGGCAATTTACACATCGCAAGGCGGCAATAGAGGGTACCTCAATAATTTCGACGGTTATTTCCTCGGTTCGCAGACTTTCATGTTGACCAAGAATACCCGCTCTGATTTCTCTATCTTCACGGCTTGCAACTCTCTGATTAATACTATAGGACCCAAGATGGAACCAGCCGACGATTTAGACGGGCAGACTTGCTCTCACGAGGCCGATGATGACGCGGACGAAGCTAGATTCATCGCAAGGCATACCGGACAAACGAACAGTTTCCACGAAGTCCCATATAAAGATATTGCGATTTTATACCGCGCGAGCCCGATGACCAGGCTTATCGAAGAAGCGCTGATTGAATCCAGCATACCTTATACCGTTGCTGACGGTCCTGGATTCTACTGCCGCCCGGAAATAGAAGACGCATTGGCGTTCCTGAGCTTACTGGTCTACGGTGATAATAATTCATTTGAGCGGATCATCAACAAACCCTACAGGGATATTGACAGGATGCACGTATATGCGCTGCAACAGTATGCGTTAAAGCGCAAAGTGACAATAATGCAGGCCCTCCTGGATTGCGCCGGACAGCCGCCATACAGTGAGCAACCGGTTAAAGATTTCATAAAGGCGTTCAATGAAGTCAAAGCCAAACTGGGCGTCATATCAACCTCGCAGGCGCTGGCGGAAATCCTGGATAAGACTGGGTACGAAGAATGGTTGAAGTTTGATCTCAACGGCGACAAGATCAATAATATCAGGGAGCTGAAACGTGCAGTGGCAGAACAGGAGGAAGCGGCGGGCGGCAGACTGGATATCGCCGGGTATTTGAACCGTGTAGGATTTTACGCCGGATTCGCGGCGGTAAAGTATCCGGACAGTGTGCAACTCATGACGATCCATTCCAGCAAGGGGAAGGAATTCCCGTTTGTGACGGTTTGCGGACTCAACGAAGGGGTGCTGCCATCGCAGGAAGGCGACATTGATGAAGAACGCCGATTGGCTTATGTTGCATGTTCCAGGGCCCAGGCCGGGTTAATGCTGACGTGCGTCGGAGAGAGCGATGAACCTGGATCCATTCTGCCGTCGCGCTTCCTGTCAGATATGGAACCATACATGACAGTGCAGTGATCGGTTGAATTAATCCGGCGGCTTGATTAGAGTTTGCCCTGGGCACTGTCACTTTTCAGTGTGCCAGGGCTGTCGGCCAGTGCCTGCCACAGGCGTTAACCAGGGGCGGCGCGTGTTGGTGTTTAGTGCTGGATTGATCGCGTTAGCCGTGTTCGTGGATAAATACGGTTAATACCGGCTGACTGTATCTCTGCAGCCGCCAGCACAGATTTATAACTTCATAGAAAGATATTTAATTTTTCTACATATATCGACGTTGACAGTCATATTTATCAGGTTAATATTACAGACAAGATAAATTTGATGGAGGACAGGTTTTATGCATGTCTGTGATAAAGTTGCCTCAGAGATTGCTACGGCAGCACCAGCCGGAAAGACTCGCGCACATATTCTCGTCGTCGAGGACAGTATTATCAACCAGACCATGGTTATGACGATCCTAAAGAAAAACGGTTATTCCGTTGATGCCGTGCCAAATGGTATTGCAGCGCTTGCAGCACTTCGCGAAATCAACTATGATCTGGTCCTTATGGACTGCCAGATGCCGGAAATGGACGGGTTCGACGCCACAATAAACATCCGCAATAAAGATTCCGGGGTGCTTGATAATGCTATTCCAATCATCGCCGTAACGGCCCATGCCGCCAAAGAAGACCAGGCCAAATGTTTTCTCGTCGGCATGAATGCTTTTATTGCCAAACCGATAAAAGCGGCGGAATTGCTCGCTGAGATTGAGCGATTGCTGAATGTAAAACGGGATTAACCGTAAAATAGTTAATGCTGCGCAGTAAAGAAAACAATTACGGTGTGTGGATAAATTTACTTTGTGACTTTTGCTCTAATCGACCGATTGGATCGCCATAAAATCCGGACAATAGAAATTCTTTCTCCATCCATATTTCATGGGTGGAGGCATCATCGTCGTCAGGAAGATATTTAACCGCCTCAATAAAAAATTCTCTGGCGGCTTCCTTGCGTCCGGCCTCTGCCAAAATCATACATATATTATTTAAAATAATGCACGCCTGGTTATCGCTCCTTAAATATTCATCGGCATTTCTGTAAAATTGCTCTGTATCTATTATGATGCCGTCATCGTCTGTGCCTAAACTATCAACGCATTCTGCATAATCAAAGGCGTCTTTTATAAGCTGCGTATAAAGTTCCTGATGCAATTTCAACGAGTCTACCAGTCTGCCTTCTACTTTATAACGCAATGCTTTGGTAAAATTCTCATGGAATTCCAGCGCATTCATAAGTTCGCATTCTCCCTGGTAGTAACTGTTGCATTATACCATGTTTGAAACGGGTATTTTACTCATGCGTCCTGATACACACATCAGAATGCATTATCCTCTGACATTCCCTAAATTAAGTTATCGCCCCAAGCGGGCTTTCTCATGTCCGGTTTATTTGAGTGCCAGACTTTCTACCGTGCCGACGAGTTCAGATATAGTGAGAGGTTTCCTCAACGTGGCATCCGCCCCGAACGCGCTGGCGTTCCGCAGGTAAAAATCAGGGTGGATAATACCGCCGCCGGACATTGCTATAATTTTAATTTGCGGCCAGCCATGTTTGATTTCTATAATCGTTTCTATGCCTTCCTTCTCCGGCATGACGATGTCGGTGATGACCATGCCAATATCCGGA
>CAIMFA010000898.1 GCA_903840185.1 uncultured Lentisphaeria bacterium
AAAATCCAGAATATCGTTGATGATGGTAAGCAGCGAACAGCCGCTGTTGCGGATCATTTCCACATATTTGCGCTGTTTTTCGTCCAGCGGCGATTCTTCAAGAAGTTCGGAAATCCCCAGGATTCCGTTCATCGGAGTACGGATTTCATGACTCATTGACGCTAGAAACAGCGATTTAGCCCTGGCCGCCAGTTCAACTTTTTTCATTTCCGATTGCAGACGGTCCTTCAACTCGTTGCTCTGAACAAAATAAACAAAGATGAGGAAAAGACCGATCTGAATCAGCAGCGTGAAAAAGAGGTTAGAGGTTTTGAAGGAATGAATGGTCTCATCTTTCCGGCAACTGACGATATATGCCGCCTTGTTGTTTTTGGCGTCAAATACCGGAACAAATGACCACAGGTAGGTTTCTTCATTGAATTCGGAATAAACACAAAACGGATTATTGGTTTTGATCTCTTTTTTGATTTTACCCGCGGAGGAGTCGGAAATCGTCTTTCTTATGTCAAAAAATTCGCTTCTTGGAGACTTTATATAATAATAATCCGGCAGCAGCGCGGAAGGAATATAATTTTTGAACGCCTCTTTGAAAGCGGTTTTATTTCTGGTCTCCTCATCCAGATGCACCAGTAAAACATCATCTCCGCCGAATTCGTAATGCAGAATATTTTCCAGTGCCTCAAACCTGAATCCGACATCAAAAACGCCGACATGCCGGTTGTTAAACCGGAGCGGAAAAACCGCGCGGAACCCGGAAGATGAGAAATCATGTTCAAAACCGTATACCTCTTTTTCCGTCCGGTTGGCGCAGGAGATCGAATAGCGGATTACGCTCATATCATCGCCGAACTTTTCCGGCTGGTTTAGGCTGACAAAAGAGGTATTGTCAGGAAAATGGAACTGGAACTGGCTTAAATTTTTTTCCAGAAAATGGCGGTAAGTGATATTCAGTTTTTGAATTATCTGCCGGCGCAGCATCTCCTGCGTCTTAGGATCAGTTTTCCATGCCCGGTCAAGCAGTTCAAGCACATCATCCCGCCCGATGATTTCAAAATAGATGAATTTGGCCAGATTGCAATAGGATTTATAAAGCACGTTGAACGAATGATCGGCGATCTGCGCCTGGCTGTCCAGGTATATACTCTTTTTTTCATTGTATGTCTGGTCAAGCAGGTAACTGAAAAATAATGCCAGCAGCAGATAAACTGTAAAAGCAGTATAGAAAAATGGCTTATGGATGTATGTTTTAAAGAAAAACAACCCCCATTTCAGCGGATTCATGCTGCGCCTGCCTTCGCCGCCGCCTGGAAAGGCGGGCGGGATTTCAGTAAATCCGTCGCGCAAATCAATTTTTTCAGCTTTTTTAAATCTCATTATCCTTAAAAACCACTTGGGTTATGAATATAATTAACTACATTATATAAAGAGAAGCGTTACTTTTCAAGTAACGGAAGCATTGTTTATGCAATTTGATGAAGGATTTATCATTTAACGAAAGGAATAACCGGATAATTTCCGGAAAAATATGAATGCGCTTTATTGTGAAAACAAGTCGCCGCGTAAATTGTGCGAAGCCATCGAAGCGATCCTGCCGGCGGATGCCGGGCGGCTGATCCGGCGGCCATACAACCATTTCCAGCCGACAATGACTTCGTGGTGGCTGGTGCCGTCCAATGAACTGCCGTTTTTTAAATTCGGCAAATTCGGATTCTGCTGGGACGAGAAAGTCAGGGATACGATTTCCTGCGGCTTGTATCTGTCCAAAGGGCTGGACCCGATGCTGAAAGCGGTATATCCGTCAAAAAAAGGCGGACGGCTGATTATGACCAATAGCTGGGCGTGGCATGATTTCATCGAAGACTGCCGCAACGGAAAAGTCGCGGATGCAATCAAAGATGCAGCGGGCCAGTCAGTCGTGATTGAAGTCGTGGTTGAAGGCGGATATGTTGATGATCCCGGCCTGTTCGATCCGCAGGTGGAGCTTCCGGCAATGGACTGTTATGCCCTGTCTTTTGATGTAAAGACCGGAGCGATGCGGGTGGTCAGGGCCAGGCGGGCGGTAATGGCGGTCAAGGCGCTTAATCAGGTCAAAGATCTGCCTTCATTCTGTAAAACACTTACCGAACTCGGCGGAAACCAGTTCCTGTGGATGAATGTTTTCATCGGCGGCGTATTCAAAGTGAAGGAATACGGAGAGTTCGCGCCGGAGGACAATGTAATCACAGCGTCACAAATATGGGAAAAGGTGCTTTGCAAATTTCAGCGCTGGATTAAGTGATAAGGGTATTACAATACAAAAAAAGCGGATTCCTGCCTGGAATCCGCTTTGAGTATCAATGGATAAGACTACTTCTGAATCAAAACCGCATTCTTGAACCATACTTTGCCGGTCTTATTGCGGAAAAGCAGATAATAGCTCAGAGACTTTATCGGCTTGGTCGGCGTATAAGACAATGACGCCTTTTCCCAGTCATGGGTGCCGGTCTTGAATCCCGCCGTAACGCCATAAGTGTAAGTGCCGTCGGAGTTCGTGATGTCCAGATAGATCGCATAATTGCCGGCATCCAGATCTCCCGAAGCGTTTTCGGCTTTGCTTTCAGCGGAAAATTCGATCGCTTTTATTTCTTTCTGGTCCAGTGTGACACCTTGAGTGACTCCGCTGGAATCCTTGTCGGTCTTGCATACGCAGGCAATTACGCCGTCATCCTGAATAACGGTGTTGCCTTCAGTGCCAAACAGATTCCATTGTTTCAAGAGATTTGAGCCTGCGTCCTGCCCGAAAACTGAAAACACGCATCCGCAAGCCACCACCGCGATACCCAGAGACTTTACTAACTTTGACATTTTTACCCCCAGTGTTAAAATCGTTCTGTAAATAACTATAAACACTAAATTATTTATTTCAAGTTACTTGAAAATTGTTATTGTTGTCAGCGCTGATTTCATTTGTCCCCAAAACGCTGATTTCGTTTGTCCCTGAATTTTCTTATGAATCTTCTTCTTTTGGCGCGAAAGCGCCCTTTTTCTCCATTTTCTTTGAGAAATTTAAAATTAAATCATCTTCTTGAAATTTGATTTACTTCCTCTATATTCTTCCCGTAGTCCAATCTTGAGAGTTAAAAAGGATGCTGTATTAATTCTTCAAACTCTCGCGGTTGAG
>CAIMFA010000899.1 GCA_903840185.1 uncultured Lentisphaeria bacterium
AAAGTCGGGAAGAATTTTTACACTCATTGAACTCCTCGTGGTGATCGCCATCATCGCTATCCTCGCCTCAATGCTGCTTCCAGCGTTGAGCAAAGCCAGGGAAAAAGCCAAAGCTAACAATTGCATTAACAACTTGAAACAACTGGGGGTTGGCTTTGCCATGTATGCTAATGATTACCAGGACTGGCTGCCTGCCGCGTTTAAAGCTGGCCAGGGTGCTGTGCCAAGTACCGTCGGCTGGTGGTATGACTGTATTTCCCCTTATGTCGGAATTAAAAATGGTACGGCCGCCAGAGTCAATGGAAAGAACAACTCATTTCAGTGTCCTTCTGACAAGCGGTACATGATAAGTTCAACTGAAAAAGGCGTAAGCTATGGTTTGAATCAATTCATATCTGCTGCAACTAATAACGCCAGCAATGTCCGCCGCAAAATGTCAAGAGCCAGAGCTCCATCCAAAGTAATGCTTCTGACCGATACTGCCGGATTTGCCAGTGGTCAAAAATATGCACAGGAAGACCCCTACAGCGTTGGTTATTCAGCCAATGCTGAACCAAGAGATAATTATGCGGATGGCACAACTGTAGTAGACTTCCGCCATATCAATACGAAATTTGACTGGTTGTCTCTCGGCGGCAATGCTTCCAGTTATTCATTTATTGATTTGAAAAATCATTATGCGGACCAGGCCACCGGCAACGGGGATAATACCTCTTCATTCTGGTCGATTGAATGGGGTGGTGGCAAATGCCAGTGGTTTTATTAAAATCACCTGACCGTAACCAAACACAAAGTTTCGTTTGAATGTGATTTAATTCCTCATTAACGATTGAAATGCGGGAATGGGAGAATTAACGTCGTTCCATATTCAACTATATTATCTTATTTCTGAGGAAGGATATATTATGCCAGGCTTGCCGGTAAAAAAGTTAATGTTTCTGTGGGTAATTATATTGTTATGCAACATCATGATTGGTGCTGATAAACAGGTATTGATGGGGATTACGCGGATTGACGGTGACAAATACAGCGTTGAATATGTTAAGGACAGCAAAGGAGCAGCTTTCCTTGCGGAGCATGGGGTCAAATCAGTGCTGATTGACTACAAGTCGCTTTCTTCGCTTGCAAATTTAAAACAATACAATGTTATCATGTTGCGCGGACGTGAAGAAGGCGTTCATCTACTGACTCCGGAAATAGCGAAACAGGCGGACGCGCTGGGGCAGATTTTAAAACAATATGTCGAACAGGGTGGCAGTCTGCTGCTGCTGCCGCAGTCGGTCCGATATGCCAATGACCAGGATGAAAAGTACTGGAATGTGGTGTTAAAACCATTCAACGTTGAAATTCTGCATGAAGGTGTTTTTGATCTGGAAAATCAGACGCAAAATGAGATTAAACCGGGATTCTTTGCAAAATTTTTCTTCACTGCGAACATAAAAAAACATCCGGCGGTAGAGAATGTCAGCGGTTTGTGGCTGCCGCTGAACAGTTATTACCCGGCTGCCGGGACGCCGGCAATGAAATACGGTTCGGAATGGGAAGTTATAGTCAGCGGGGAAAAATCAGCGAAGAGCTTTTTGACCCATCCGTCATCAAATGAGCTTAGCGCAACGCCTGATAAAACCGGTACTTACAAGGAGTCGCCGCCAATAGTCGCGGTGCGGAATCTGGGAAAAGGGCGGGTCGCCTGTCTGCCGCTGGATGTGATTTATACCGGACAGAATTACGGCAACGCGTTCTGGTCGCATATTGTTGAAAGCGCCGGCGAACCTAAATCAGGTAAAAAGAGCGACGGCATGTGGTTGATCGCCGGCCTGGCGAAATGGCTGGGAAACGCTAATATCGGGAATCCTGAATTCGGAACATTCAAAATACCGGAATATACCCCCGTACAATTCGCGGAATCCTGCCAGCATGACAGTTATTATTTCCCGAAGCTGGCCGATGGCTGGTGGAAAAAATCCGTCACGGGGATACTCGGAGCTCATACTGCTTATACCGACGGTACAGGGGCTGTTGCGGACTACGTCAAAGCCGCTAAAGCGGCCGGACTTGCCTATATCGTTTTCACCGATCCGCTGGAATTATTGACCCCGCAAAAACTTGACGCCTTAAAAGCTGACTGTAAAAAATATTCAGATAAATCCTTCTACGCCTGCCCGGGCGTGGAATTTACCGACGGTTCGGGCGTCAGATGGGTGTTCTGGGGGGAAAAGATTGTCTGGCCTGCCGGTTCTTTCAAGCATATGAATTACACCTATCAGATATGGGATGATTCTAAAAAAGTCGTCAGCAATTTCGGTAAATATATTGAACTTTGCGGTAATCCCCCCGCCGCCATAATTGATTATAAACAACTGAGCTCAGTCGGGGCTTTTATGGAAAATATGTGGTGGTTTCACAATATTTTCCCGTATGCCTATGATGGCGACAAATTAATTGCGGACAACACAAAGGAATTGCTGTTGTCGCTGCGCGACCTGCGTTTTCTCGTTCCCATGCCTTACACCCGGATTAAAACTCCGGAAAATATAGAACTTGCAAGGCATTCCGCATTGTCCGGGATCGGCATCGGTTCTCCGGAAGAGAATATGGCTAATGCTTTCAAAATTCTCAACGCCCGTAGTGCGTCGTCATATCATCAAGCCACAGACACTACTGCGTTTGTCACTTATGGCGGCTATGCGCCGGTGGCGCTGCGGATTTACAATAATCAGATGGAGGAGAACTGGCAGTTTATCCGCGGCGCTCAGCGGGTAAAGGTGCAGATTGACGCTTATAGCGAGGCTGGTATCAAAGAAGTTAAGCTGCTTGATCCTTCGAGCAATGATGTTCTTCGCCGCTTTCTGCCTGCCGCCGGAACCAAAATGTTCTCTCAGACGTTTGAACTGGTGCAGGACAAACAGCACTGGGTAATTACAGAGGTAACTGACGGCAGCGGGACGAAATCGTATTCTAATTCCGTGCTGATTTTCTGTTATAAACAGGGGCTTGCACGGTGCGGCGACAATTTAAACATTCTCGGTCCATTGGGTATGTACTGGCATCCTGACCGGAACCAGTCATTCCATTTCAATAAGGATTTCAGAAATGCCGAATTATTCAGTGTGCAGGGCTGGGATCGCGGCGGCCCGGATTGTCCGGGACCTGTGGGGCAGTCCTGTGACTGGGTCAATATCAAAGGCGTTGGCGAATATCCGTCTCCCGTGGATAAAATGAAAATTCTGGGTAAACGCATGGATGTGCAACTTGCCGGGCATAATATCCAGATCGTGGATATGAAGATGGATAATCTGATGGAGAAGTTCGACAACAAAGACCGTCCCGGTCCTTCATTCGCCTCGATCTGCCGGAAAGTGGCGGACAATGAATATTTTGAACGGTTCGACCGCATGATTTCCCCGATGGACCGCATGGATCACTACATTGCCTGGAATTTCCGCCGTCTGGCCGAAAGCATTCAGAACTACAAAGGCGATTATATGTGGCACGAAGGCTATGTGAAATTCAAAAAAGATGTGGTTCTGCAAGGCAATGTGCCGGTTCCGCTGGGCTGGATCACCATGCCGTTCAATCCGGAAAAAGGCTGGGGCAATACGTTGATTGTCAGAGATGGTGAAAAGGAAGTCAGCAAGACTGAAATCAAGTCAAAAGGCAATTCTATAAATAAGTCCGGGCAAATTGGCGGCGGCGGTTATATTTCGGTCGTTAATAACCCGATCGGCTATATCGGCGTACTGGTTCCTCATGGCTATGAAATGAGCTATCAAGCC
>CAIMFA010000900.1 GCA_903840185.1 uncultured Lentisphaeria bacterium
ATAGATTGCGAAGATTTTGAGAATTGGTTCGTATTCTGAGAGGCTGCCGATACCGGGGTATCGAAAGCCTCGAAGAGTACCCTTGGGGAAGTTCTAAAATTCTAAAGTTCTAAAAGTCTAAAGTTTTTTTACTATTCACCAGTTACCAGTCCTCAGTCACGGCCTCTACATTTTGGACACCCGTCCGCCTTCCCGCATTCGCGGGAGACAGCTATGTGCAGAATGGTCGGTGTAGCGCTCTCGCTCTGCGATAGGTGTTCCAATCCCCCCGTCCGAGACGGACGGCGCCACAACATCCCTGTCCAATTCCGACACTTTGGATATTCGCTGAGCATAACGCCTTTGCTACAATCATTTGCTTTTCCTGTTTTATAATTTTCAACTTTCCATTTTCAACTTTCCATTCTCAATTTTTCAATTTTTTTGCCCGCACTCCGACACTTTGGATAGTCGTTGAGCATAACGCCTTTGAGTTTTCATAAACATTCCGGAGAGTTTAGAGAGCTGTTGAGCATTAAAGTATGGTGGTTTTGCCAAAACCGCCTGTTGAGCCAGTTTCGGCGAAACTGGCCTACTTGAAACTCCGCGCTTCCACAACACTCCAGGATATCTGTTGAACACATCTGCTTCATTTTTCATCTGTGTCCTGCTAACTCTCGGGTTAGTCCCGCGACTGCGGGACGTCATCTGTGGATCACTCCGAGGATTTAGAGTGCCGTTGAACAGAGCCTTCTATAATTTTCAAACAACTTTTGCGATAACCGGTTAAGGTTCTCGTTAATTAATTATCCCGCGCCTGCGAAATCTTTTTGGACATCCTGGACAGCCCTGTGCAGGCATGCTTTCCATTGTTTTACTATTCTCCAGTTACCAATCACCAGTCACATTTACATTTTGGACACCCATTCCGAGCCGTTGGAGAGCAATCCTGCATAATCTGTTCCGGCTTTATCATCTGTGTCCATCTGCGTCATCTGTGGATCACTCCGAGGATTTAGAGTATC
Organism: uncultured Lentisphaeria bacterium; assembly: GCA_903840185.1. Lineage (GTDB taxonomy): Bacteria > Verrucomicrobiota > Lentisphaeria > Victivallales > Victivallaceae > CAIPAT01. The sequence goes on from CAIMFA010000900.1 coordinate 1,005, forward strand.
GTTGAACAGAACCATTAAAACCATTTCTCGCACAAAGGCACAAAGACACAAAGTTTTTTCACCATTCACCTTTCACCATTTTGGACACCCTGTATGCTCATTTTGGACACCCGTCCGCCTTCCCGCAGTCGCGGGAGACACCCATTCCGAGCCGTTGGAGAGCAATCCTGCATAATCTGTTCCGGCTTTATCATCTGTGTCCTGCTAACTCTCGGGTTAGTCCCGCGACTGCGGGACGTCATCTGTGGATCACTCCGAGGATTTGGAGTGCCGTTGAACATAATGTTTTTGTTTACCTGCTTTCTCAAACTTTAGTGCTATAGAATTTTAGAATTTCCCATTCACCATTACCGACTTCCGAATTCTGTTCTTACAAACTTTAGCACTTTAGCACTTTAGAACTTCTTTTTATATATAGTTTTTTTGTCAACTGAAATCAGCGATCATTATACTTAAGACATTTACAGACAATATTTTACAATTCAAAGAAAGTATTCCACCGGCATCTGAAATTACAAGGCCGGGGGCTGTCCGCCGCGGCAACGGTATTCCATAACAGGCAGAAAACGGCACATTTAACTTTATTACCGCCAAGATTCCCGGTATTATTCCGTCATAATTAGCGAAACTGTGAAAGAAATGTGGAATATTATGCCAATTAGTATATAGTTAGAAATTAATTGTGATGGGGACAGTGAAATTATGAAGTTTAGAAAAATTGCAATATTAACAGCAGTAATCGTTTCCCTTGGCACCGCCTTGGCTGTGTTTGCTGAAGATAATAAATCTGCATTACAGGATTTTCTGGAAATTAAGGTTGAAAAAAGCATAGCTGACGAAGATTACAGGAGTAAGCAAATCCCCTTGACGGTATCTCTTATAAATACCGGGAATACGCCATTGCAAGTTCCGCAATTTGATCTAAACTCTCCTTATGAAGTAAGCACACTTTTTCGTTTTAATTTCCTTGAGGAAGATAATGTAACCTTGCACAGCGACTTATTTGAAAGTACCAAGCATAAAAAGCAGGAACAGAGATTTGTCGAGTTAGCGCCAGGAAAATCATTAGATTTTTCTATTGAAGTCAGTCGAATAATGTTCCCGAGACCCGAACCGGGTAAATATAAAGTTGCAGTTGAATATTTGAACAGGAATGATAAGAATAAACTGATTGTTGTAAAATGCAGCCCCCCATTACTGCTGGAAATTATGGGGCCGGATGAAAAAATGCGGGAAGGGTATATTACAAAGGCTGAAGCCATTGAAATCGCAAAAGACGCAATGAAGACAATAAAACATGATGAAAGCTTACAACCCCAAATAACGCTTGATCGTGGAATCTATACCGTTATCTTTCCCATATATGTTCCCCTTGGAACTTTTGGTCCGGATTACGCGGGTAGAGTTGAAATTGACGCGAAAAGCAAAAAAGTTGTAAGAGTTTCTATGGGCTCGTAATTGTTTTATGAGTTTAAAAACTTAGGAAATATAATATGCATTATTCAAATGGTTGCCATTCAGATTAGGCTCTAGTTAACAAGAGCAAAACAAGAAACGGGAATATAATTATGAGATTGTTGCCAGTCATTCTTTTGTTGTTCTGCTTGTCTGTTTACGGCATGGAGGATTCAATGCAAAAATCTGTCATTGAGATTCCTTTATTGGAAACTCAAGTAAATGCCGAGACTTTAAGCAACAGAATTCCATGGTACTCGCTCAGGGATAAAACCGATGACATCCAAGTCAAAGGAACTCTTATGGAAGAAAAAACTCTGAGCAAATCGATAAAAGGCAACTATTCATATACCATTTATCGATTCGCATACACGGTGACAGAAGTACAAAAAGGGGAATTCCCCGCAAAGGTGTTGACATTTTTAATTGAACGGAAGTTTCCTACTCCTGAATCAGGAATCATGTATAAGGATTTGTGGCCATTTACAAAAAACAATCCGCTAATATTCAAGCTAACGAAAAAAGGCATAGATCACTATCTAATTACATCAATAGAGAAATAAATCGGCCCCGACTTGGTATTATGCAGGGTAAAAGTCTTTTGCGTTATAATACCGTTAATGATATGTGGCGAGCCGACGGTTATGATTCGCAATGTGTTACGTTCTCTTCGTGCCTTTGCGGCTTTGTGCGAGAATATGTTTCACGAGCGGCGGCAAAAAACGGCAGTATTGTCGGGAAAGACATAATATCCATTTCTTAAAAGAAGCAATGGCCGCAGTATGCTGAAGCAGTAAGAAAAAATATCAGGCCGGACAGAACGCCTTATTTTTTCCTGAATACGATTCTGCCCTTGCCGAGGTCGTAGGGAGACATTTCCATCGTCACCGAATCACCAGGCAGAATGCGGATGAAGTTCAAGCGCATCTTGCCGCTGATATGAGCGATGACCATGTGTTTATTTTCGAGTTCCACTCTGAACATTGTGTTCGGCAGCAGTTCCCTGACCACACCCTCAACTTTGATTACATCTTTTGACACGTTAAAATCTCCGGTTCTCTTTCCGTAATAAGTACCATGTGCTCGAAATGAGCGGATAATTTACCATCGCAAGTCCTGACCGTCCAATGGTCGGGCTCCGTAAAAACTTTATGCGTTCCAAGGTTGAGCATCGGCTCGATAGCCAATACCATCCCCGGCACCAGTTTAGGACCGCGGTAAATACAAACAAAATTCGGGACTTCGGGCGGCTCGTGCAGTTTAGTGCCGCAGCCGTGGCCGACATATTCCCGGACAACCCCCAGTTTAGCTTTCTCCGCAACTCGTTGAATTGCAGCGCTTATATCTTTAATGTAGTTGCCGGCGCGTGCTTTTTCAATGCCCGCTTTCAATGCAAGCTCGGTAAATTCCAGCAATTCACGGGTGCGCGGCGGAATTTCCGCCTGCAGCGCCAGGGTTACGGCGGTATCGCCGATGCCGCCGTTCAGCTCCACGCCGATATCAATACTGACAATATCCACGGGCTGAAGAATCCGGTCGGGACGGCCGATGCCGTGAACGACTTCGTCATTCACGGAAATGCAAATCTGACCGGGATAGCCCCGGTAACCCAGAAACGCGCTTTTGCCGCCGGTCTGAAAGATCAGACGCCCGGCCAGTTCATCAATATCTTTGGTGGATATTCCCGGGCGGATCAGATTGGCGAGCTGGTCACGCACATAGGCCGCAGCCGCGCCTGCGGCGCGGATGCTGACAATTTCCTGCGGCGTATGAATGACACAGTCGGGTTTCGACATTAGCAAAGTTCCTTCAGCAGGGCGGCATGAACTTTTTCTTTTTCAGTTTCGGTGATCGCCACCAGCAGGCCTTTTTTCGAATAATATTCGATCAGCGGCTGGGTCTGGGCGTAAAATACTTTCAGTCTTTCCTTCGCGGTTTCCATTGAATCATCCGCGCGCTGGAAAAGTTCGCCGTCGCAATCATCGCAGGCTTTTTCTGATTTCGGCGGGGAGAAGAGCTTATTATAGATCTTGCCGCATTTTTTGCAGGAGATTCTGGCGGTGAGGCGCTTCAGCAGCATTTCATCCTCAACTTTGAAATAGATAACCGCGTCAAGTTTTCTGCCGGCATCGGTCAGCGCCTGGCCCAGCAGGTCGGCCTGATTAATGGTGCGCGGAAAACCGTCGAGAATGAAACCGTTGTTGCAGTCCGGCTGCGCCAGGCGGGCTTTGACCATGCCTGCGACGATTTCGTCCGGGACCAGTTCGCCTCTGCTCATAATGGCGGAAGCCTGTTTGCCGAGTTCAGTGCCCTTGGCAATCTCAGCGCGGAGGATGTCTCCGGTTGAAATGTGCGCGAACGGATGTTGTTCCTTCAGAATAGCGGAAAAGGTGCCTTTTCCTGCTCCGGGTGCTCCCAGGAAGATCAAATTTTTCTTTTTCAGCATTTTATTGCTCCTTGTTGTTTTAGACTTCTATATTTTTAACGTTTATAAAATTGACAGCAGCTTTTCAAGTCTTAAGTTTTAAGTTTTAAGTCTTATTCTGACTCCTGACTCCTGACTCCTGACTCCTGACTTCTCACTCC
>CAIMFA010000901.1 GCA_903840185.1 uncultured Lentisphaeria bacterium
GTTCAAGGAAAAAACTTTCCTTATATATTAATTATGACTGTAAAAGGACTTTTTATCACATTTGAAGGACCGGAAGGCGCCGGCAAGACGACGCAGCTCAGAATGCTCCGCGAATATTTCTCCGGACTCGGCATGGAATGTATTGTCACCCGCGAACCGGGCGGCACTCCGATCGCCGAGCAGCTCAGGGAACTGGTCAAACACCATTCCGGCGACGAGCCGGTATTTGCGGAAACAGAACTTCTGCTGTTTGCGGCCAGCCGGGCCCAGCATGTCCGTTTTCTGATTGAACCGGCGGTAAAGCGCGGAGCAGTAGTGCTTTGCGACCGCTTTGCCGACTCCACCACCGCATATCAGGGGTACGCCCGGAAGCTTGATATGGATTTTATCCGCAGTTTAAATAAATATGCGGTCGGAAACTGTATCCCGGATATGACAATATTACTGGACTTGCCGCCGGAGGAAGGTTTCAAGCGCACTGTTAAACGCACAGAAACTGCCGGAAAGCATGACCGCATTGAATCCGAAGCAATATCCTTTCATCAACAGGTCAGGCAGGGATTTCTGGAAATCGCCGGAGCCGAACCGCAAAGGGTGAAAGTGGTTTCCGCCCTCGCCGCCGCTGAAGACATTCATCAACAGATTGTGGAGCTTATAAAAAATGCTTTTGGCCCGCTATGAAAAGGAATTTCCCGAAGTTATCGCCTGCTTGAAACGCGCCCGAGTTTCCGGCAGAATGGCGCACGCCTATCTGCTGCACGGCGATTCGCCTGAGCTGCGGCGGAATTTTTCGCTGGTGCTCAGCCAGATTGCGATTTGTCCTAATAATTTACTGGATGGCACTCCGTTCGGCACCTGCCGCGTCTGCCGGCATCTGGAAAGCGGCATTTATGCAGAATTCTATGAACTGATGCCGACCGGCAAGACCTGGCAGATCCAGGTCGGCGAACGCAGAAATCCGGAACCCAATACAGTACGCTGGTTTGAAAGCCAGTTTTATTTGACCAGCACCTCTGAAGCCAGCAAGAAAGTCGGCGTAATCTATGACGCCGACCGGATGAACACCGAGTCCCAGAACGCTTTTCTGAAAACGCTGGAGGAGCCGCCGTCCGATTCATTTTTCATTCTGGCCACCGGCAATCCATCAGCCTTGCTGCCGACCACCCGTTCCCGCTGCCAGACCCTGATTCTGCTGGAAAACCGCTGTCTGTTTGAGTTTGAGAAAAGCAAGGAACTGTTCGCCATCCTTTACGATTTGCAGTTTAAAGCCGCAAATAATATTACCGCCGCCGGCAAATGCGCTGAAAACATCATAAATATTGCTCAGCATCTGCAGGAAATTGCCGAAGCGACCGCGGAAAAAATGTGGAAGGAACGCCTGACCCAGGCCGAAGAACTTGAGAGCCCGATAAAAAAGCGTATTGAAAAGCAGTTTGAGTCCGCTGTGGCCGGTGAATACATCAAGGTCAGGAATTACTTTACCGGGGCGATTCATACCTGGTTTGCCCAGGTGTATCAGTTGAGCTGCGGAGTTCCGTTTGACAAACTCGCCAATCCGGAAATCTTTGACGGCATGCAGCTGCCGGAGAAAATCGCCGAAAAGCGCGCCTGTCATGCACTGACGGAAGCCGACCAGCTGCTTTACAACCTGCTGTTCAACGTCAGCGAAGAACTGGCTTTCCGCTCGTTCTGCCTGAATGTAGCCGTAAAGTAAGCGCTGTGTATTTGAAATAGCTCGAGTTCAGGTATAAATTAACTGGAATTATTTCGGAGATACAGATATAATGAGAATTTCCATTGGCCGTATGTTGCTGATAATGTTCCTGTTTGCTGCCGGCGCAGGGATTCTCTGCTCCTGCATGAGCGGTAAAAGTGACAATAAAATATCCGCCCTGCCCCCGATAACCGCGGAAATGAAAGCCAAGGCCGATGAACTAAAGAAAACACTGTTTCCCGCATGCCGTGAATTCGGGGTGTTCATTACAGTCAATACAATTGATCTATATGAACAGGAACCCGAAGCCCTCGGAGAAAGACTCACCTTGCTCGGCGTGACAGACGCATATTTTGATGTTGACATCAATCTGCTGAAAAAATCAGATTTCACTAAAAAACTGCATAAGATTGTAAATGAGTTAAGGAAACGGAATATCCGGTGCTGTCCGGTGATCGGAGATGAACCGATGTATCATCCGGATCACAAGGGTGACGGTGTCTCCGTAATTAAAAACACGGTCAGCGAAATAAAAAGCTTTAACCGCTGGGTTTCAAAAGAAAAAGAATTTACCGGAATTGCTCCGGTAATCAATCCGCACCGCGTGAACTCCGGCAACATTAATATCAAAAACGGCATGATTTATTCCTGGAGCGAAAAGACCTACGGCAAAAATGGTGAAAACGACATGCTCATGAAGCATGCATTTGATGTTCTGGCAGATATCCGGAAAGCGGCGGAACCGCTGCCGTTGTCAATAATCATTGAACACTACTATCACACCCGGACAGTTAAAGGCGACTTGTCCATCGGCACCATCAATGACTTCATGAAATACGGCGACCATGTCATTCTGACCTCATACGCGAAGTATTCGAATGAGATCAAAACGCTGGTGCTGAATGCACTTAAAGATTGTAAAAAAGACGACAGCGTGGTACTGTGTCTGCGCACCGCCCGGACCATATACGGCGATGATTCAGAATCGGTCTCTTTCACCAGAAAAAAATGGAAACAGTTTATCAGCGACTTGAATGCGCTGGTGCAGGCTACCTCAAAGTATAAGTCCTTTCACGGCATTGCGTTTCGTGAATTTGAAGGTTTGGAAGTGCAATGGGAAAAAGTTGAATGAGTATATCCAGGTCTGAAATAGAATTCAGGAGAAGGTAAAATGCGTTGTCCGGAATGTCATTGTCTTGACGATAAAGTCGTGGATTCCCGTTCCGTCAAGGAAGGGGACGGCGTGAGGCGGCGGCGTGAATGCCTGAGCTGCGGTCACCGTTTCACAACATACGAAGGTATTATCCAGGCCGAACTGAAAGTAATCAAGCGTAATTCCATCCGCGAGGAGTTTGACCGGGAAAAACTGCGGCAGGGGATTGAAAACGCCTGTTATAAACGGCCCGTTGATCCTGATGAAATAGACCGGATTGTTGAAGAAGTCTATAATTCACTTCAGCGTGATTTTGATAAGGAAGTGCCCAGCCTGGAAGTAGGCAAACGCGTCATGGAGGCGCTGAAGCAGGTTGACCAGGTCGCTTATGTGCGTTTTGCCTCAGTTTACCGCAAATTCAAAGATGTCGAAGAATTCATCGAAGAGATCAGAGCGCTGAAATAATGATAAAACTTGCTGACAATTCAATAATGCTGATCGGACCGGACGGCATAATCAACGCTTATGAATCGGACAACCTCCAGTCAAAAATCATCCGATCTTTCATGCTTGCCGGGGTTCGCGACATCTGGCTTGCCGAAGATATAACGCTGGCAGTTGAATACGCGCTGGAGCAGGACAGCCGGGAAGACAAAATATTCGCGGTTTCCGAGATCAACTCCACGGTAATCAAAATTCTGGAAGACAGCGGGTTCCCGGAAGCGGCGGACAGCTACCGGCGCGGTAACCTGTGTACGGAAATCACGCTGAACGCGGAAACCGCCACTGTCGCGGGGCTTATCCACCGGCATCTCGGCTTGAATGGAAAATCGCTTGATACACTGGTGACCAGAGTCATGCAGGCCGCAGGAAAATTGGACATCAGCACCGCATCGCCGGCCTTATACATTGAACTGGCCAAACATTTTAAATCCGAATTCATGCCTGCGGACAGACTGCCGAAAGTAATTGTATCAAAATCGCAAAAAACCTCCTCGCCTTGGGTGGTTTCCATAAAAGAACTCACCGACAAAATGTCGTCGCAAAGCCGTTCTCTTGTTCATGACAAAATCATTTCACTGTCCGGAGTAAGCCGTCTATTTCCGGCGATTAAAGTTGTTTTCAGAATATCCGGACTGGTTGAAACACAGCATCTGGAGTCGCCTTTGACCGAAATGGCCATGGTTCCGCATTTGCACAGCATCGCACAGGCACTGAACGAATCTATTGCCGCCACTCAGTCAGTATTCCGAGCAAAAGGCGAATTGCTGCCGGAAAAAGGTCTGCCGGTAATCCTGACAGTCCCGGACATGTCTGCTTTTGCGCAAAACAATCTGGAGGCCAGCTGGCCGCAGGCATCCGCGGATTGTCGCGAAATGCTCTCATATCTGGAGCGAATGGTTAATACTACAGTGTTCAAAGTAAAAATGGCATAAGTCATGACTATCAGCGTTAATGAAGTCATCGAAAAACTCAATCTCCGGCCGCTGACAGTGGAAGGCGGCTTTTTTTACGAGACTTACAGATCAACCACACTGCTTCCAGATGGTAAGCATTCCTGCGGCACTTGTATCTATTACCTGATGAAAAGCAGTGATTATTCCAACTGGCATAAAGTTTCCGGCGATGAAATCTGGCTTTACCATGCAGGCACTCCGGCAATCCAGTTGCTGCTTTTTCCGGACGGTTCCTGGACTGAGCGGATTATCGGGCCGGATATTTCAGCCGGACACATTCCGCAAAGCCTTATTCCTGCTGAAACATGGCAGGCGGCAGTGCTGTTTTCAAGAGAACCGGCAGACTGGGGTTTGTTCGGCGCCGCAGTTTTTCCATCGTTTGAATATGCCGACTTCACCGCCGGCAGCGGCGCGGAACTGGCAAAACTGTATCCGGAAGCCGCCGGGCGGATGAAATCGCTGGGGTTGAACTGATATGCGGCTAAGCAAGCGTTAAGTTGTTTTCCTTAAACCGCCGCTCTATTTCTTCACGAATCCTGCTTTCAGAGTCAGTATTCTTTCTTAAGTCTTTGAACCATAGTCTAAGGCTTAAATCCAATTTACTGGACCCGATATCCATGAACAGCACGCGTGGCGGCGGATAAACCAGCACATTGTTATCATAGATCGGAAGAGCGTCGTGTAGGGAAA
>CAIMFA010000902.1 GCA_903840185.1 uncultured Lentisphaeria bacterium
TATACAAATTCTGTCTTTTATAATTTTATTTGAAAAAATCAATTTTAAAAATGAGGTGATACTATGCGACAACAAAGCCAAAGCGCAATCCACTAGTGTGGAATGCCTTGAACAATGGCATTCCACTACTAAATAAGGACGGGAGCATGAATCCCGATTTAAATTGTTAATTATAAAGTGATTAAATTATAAGAAGTTGATACTAATAAATAAAGTTAAAGGGGAAAGTATGAGAAAAATATATATTTCGGCATTGTTACTGCTGATAGGAATATCATCCTTCAACGTACATGCGGAAAAAGTTAAGAAACTTCGTTTGAACCAGGATGACGCCCAGTCGTACATGGTTTCAAAGGCCTACGAGTTGAAACACACCAGATCATGTGACATCGCGCCGTTTGTTGAAGGCGCGGTCAAGCGTTACAACATAGACTCCAACGTGCAGCGGCTGGATTTCAAGGCGGCAGGCAAGGAGATTCTGGTAGTCAGCACCAGCGTGGACATGATGCCTTACGTGGATGACATGATAGCCAAAATCGACATCCCCGGCGTCAAAGACAGCTCCGGTTCGGTCGTTGAAGGCACCGGCATCAGCCGTTTCGGGTATTATCCTAAAAACCGCGCGACTCCGGAAATGCTGAAAATTCTCCGCAATAACATTCTGCCTGGCAACAGCAGCGTGTTTCTTGACGAGAGCGTTTCCATGCTGTACTGGAAGTCTTCGAAATCCGACGGCGATCAGGTGATGCGCTGGATTAATGGACTGGATCGTCCGGTGCCGCAGGTTCAGCTGAAGATGCGGGTATACGAAGTCCGCGACAGTGATCTTACGGATATCGGGATTAACTATGTGGCATGGAAGAACGGTCCCGGACTGGATATCTTCGGCGCGGGAATGGAATCCATGAATCTTTCCGGCTGGGATAATATTGTCAAGTCCGCGGCTTTTAAGGGCGTTGATATCATGAGCAAATCCAACTGGGCATGGGGCGGATTTCTGTTCGCGCCGCAGTTCGACATGAGTTTTGTCCGGGTGCTGGCGCAGGGCGGCAAGGCCCGGATTGCCGATTCCGGCAGCTTGACAATGGTGAATGACTTCGACAATTCATATAATATCAAGTTCTCGCCGGATTTCCAGAACATCCTGAAAAATCCGGAAACCGACCAGACAAACGTTGTACCAAGTTCTCCGTCAATTTTTGAGTTGACAGTCAATCAGCCGGTAATCTGTTTCAAGGGTGCGGGCAATACAGTGTTCGAATCGCCGGACGACCGCCGCTATGACGAAGAGAAAGTATCCACAGTTGAAGGCACGATCATGTTCAATTATTTCGTGACCAAAGCCGATCCGGTGGAACGCAATAACTTCGGACAGGAGCTTTATCAGACCATGAACGCCTCTTCTAATCTTACGCTGGCTGTAGGTAATGAACGTCTGCTGGCAACATGGAAGAAGGATTACGAAACAGAACAGACCATCGGCGTACCGTTCCTTTCCTCGATCCCGATATTGAAATATCTGTTCGGCACGACTACCAAAGTCAAAAACAGCAGTTATTACTTTGTCACCGTAAAAGCGGACTGGGTTAATCCGGATTCCGAACTCGCAGGCTGGGCAGGTCAGCTGTTAACCCAGGATATGCTGAAGGACGCAAAGACTGTAGCGGTAGCCACGGCGGCAGCAGCAAACCCCGCAGCCCCGGCAGTAACTCCTGCGGCAGCACCAGCAGTAACCCCTGCAGCTCCGGCTGCTCCGGCAGCAGCTCCGGAAGTAACTCCTGCGGCAGTACCGGCAGTACCGGCAGCACCGGCAGCGGCAACCGCAACAGCAGCACCGGCAGCTAAATAACTGAAACTACAAAAAAGGAGTAAATTAAAATGAATCGAAGAATATTAGGTTTTATGATGACTGCGGCCACCGGCTTGATCTTCTGCCCGGGACTGAGTGCCCAGCAGGCTTTAGGCAGAAATTATTCTGCTAACGGCCCGGCGTCGGCACAGGTCAGAAGCAAAAATGTCAATCCGACCTCGCCGTATGAAAAAACTCAGGTGCAGGCGAATATCCTGATGAATCTGGACCGCGATACCGATCAGTTCCACTTCATCCGGGATAACAATGACCCTTACGTTGTTACCAAAACGTATGTGCTGAAGAATGCCGACCCCTATGAGATCAGGCCGTTCGTCCGCAATGCCATCATGGCCAACCGCGTCAAGGAGAACAATACCACGGTTGAATGTATCAAATACAATAACGGCAAAGGCGTGCTGATAGTCTCAGCTGAAGAATACCGCTTCAAAAGCCATGACAACGGAATGAGCATTGACGAGATCGTGGAGGCGCTGGACAAACCGTCAGTCACCTCTTCGTCGGGACAGACCACCTTCGTCTACTTTCCTAAGTACTGGACTTCGCGGGATCTGGCCCGGCTGGTCAAGAACGTCGGCGCGAACATTGAAGGTGATGACGTCGAATTACAGCGCGGCATGGACCATATCGATTATGATACCGGCCTGAACTGCCTGTTCATGTACATCCCGCGTTACAGCCAGAAAAACATCGAGAAGATGCTCAAGCTGTACGACACGCCGACTTATGAAGTTGAAATCAAGTACAACGTGTACGAAATCTATGCTGAAAACGATGCCAAGATCGGCGCCGATTTTCAGGCGTGGAAGAACAATGCCGGTTCCGACATCTTCTCCACCGGAGCCCGTATCCGTGACAACTGGAGCGCCACCTGGGACGGCGGCGTCAGCAAGAACGGCTACAGCAACACCAAGTATGTCAATTTCAACCCGAAATGGAATACCCGCTATCTGGATTTCCTGGTATCCACCGGCAAGGGCAGCGTGGTAACCACAGGCGAAATGCTGGTCATGAGCCAGGCTACAGGCAAGATTGAATCGCGGACGAATATCTACAACTTTGAAGACGGCGACAAGATTCCGGATAAAGCCGTCATCTCCGGCTGCATGTTCCCCTCCGGCGATTTCTTTGTCAGCTCCACTGCCGCTCCGGCCGCCACTGAAGGCGGATACCGGATTGTGGCAAACGACAGCTCCGGCACCCCGATTGACTTCACCGCCAATTTTGCAGGGCAGGTCACAGTGTCAAGAATTCAGGGCAGCACCGTAACCGCCTATTCACTGCGCGTCGCCTCCGGCCCCGGACGATTCGCCAAGGGCGGCGGCAGTGTCGGTACCACCGTGCAGGCCTTCGCGTTCTCGCTGGAACAGGCAATCACTCCGGCCCCTACGCTGGCAGTGCCTGCGCCGTCCCGCGAATGGGTGCCGGTGAATGACTGGAGCAACGCGATTGATATGATAACCTTCAAAGATACCAAAGTTGTCACCAATCCCGCCGTGGTCGGTTATGGATTCTCCATGACTCTGGCTCCGGTTATCTGCGAAGAGTCCAGCATGATCTCGATCAATATGCTGAACGACAGCCTGGTCGGATGGAATTCCAATGGAACTCCGCGCATCACCAGGGACAGCACGGTCAATACCAAAGTCATGCTGAGCAATAAAGGCGGCAGATTCGTCATCGGCGGACTGGAAAAGAGGAACGTCGTGCGCGGCGTTACCGGCGTTCCATTCCTGAAAGACATGCCGTTCCTTGGCTACCTCTTCTCCACGGAGTCCGAGTCCACCAAGAAAGCGCAGATGGTGCTGGTTATCGAATGCCGCACCAAGGATCCTGATTCCCCGGTCAAGCCACCAGTCAGCGAAGACCTGCTGGCGGTAAACAAAAATACCTCCGAAGCCGGTGTCAAGAATGAATTCGGATTCGAACAGTACTATCTCGACAAAGACAAAAAATAAGTAACAAATTCAGGCACTCAGTGCCTGAATTAAAATTATTAAAAAACGAAAGTTTTTTGGCCCGGGCCCCCCTGGGCATTTTTTTTGCACTTATCCCTGAATGAAAAATTCACTCCTGCAAATTGCCGCCAACCTCAGGAGAATTGGTATTCTTTTCTATAAGCTCTCTTCGCCTGCACAGGATATAATATATAACTAATTGTACAATGCCTGCAATCAAAACACAGACTAAGATTATGTATATTCTCTTTTGAAGATGTTCATAGGTATTTAACGTATTCTCCAAACTACTGATCAATATCCCCAGTAACATGGAGGCTACCAAAAAAATA
>CAIMFA010000903.1 GCA_903840185.1 uncultured Lentisphaeria bacterium
GACTACTGTCTGACGCCGGTCAAGAAAATAGAAAGATGCGGCATTCTCTGTGAAAATGAGAAAATCCTTGCCGTCGGCGGCGCTTCCGCTTTTTCCCGCGACGCCGAACTGGAAATTTTCGAGATTGAAAATGCCTATGCCACTCCCGGTTTTATTGATACCCATATTCACGGTGCGGGCGGATTTGACTCCTCCACCGCGGATGACCAGGGATCTTCAATCAACAGCATGAGCAAAACGCTGGCGGAACACGGTTTGACTTCATTCGTCTGCACAGTGGTCTCCGCTCCGGTTGACAGGATGCTGTACAATCTCTCTATCCTTGGAGATATGATGAAATGGGACCTCGAGGGCGCTGACCAGATCGGCATTTCCCTGGAAGGGCCTTTTCTCAACCGTGAAAAGTGCGGTTCGCAAATCCAGAACGACATCCGGGATATTGACCTGGGATTGGCCAGAGAACTGATTTCAGCAGGCAAAGGTTTTGTCAAGAAAATGACTTTCGCGCCTGAACTGAATGACTCGGTGCGCCTGATTGAACTGCTGCGGGAAAACCGGATTCTGCCGTCAATGGGGCACAGCAACGCCGATGAGCAGGCAACGCTGAGGGCAATTGATGCCGGAGCCACCTGCTGCACCCACCTTTTCAACGGCATGCCGCCACTGCATCAGCGCGACATCGCACTGACGGCAGTCGCGCTTACCGACGAACGCGTGGCCATTGAACTGATTCTTGACGGCATGCATCTGCATCCTAGAATAATTGACCTGGCCTGCCGCTGCAAACTCAGCGACAAAGTCATCGGGATCAGCGACTCCACTCAGGCAGCCGGGCTTAAAGACGGCAAATATCATATCGGGAATTCGGAAATCTACGTAAAAGACGGCATTTCCAGAACCAATACCGGATTGCTCGCCGGAACCACCACTCTGCTCGATACCGGCTGGCACAGCCTGATGACGTTCTCCGATATGGAGGAAACCAAAGCCGCCGCGTGCGTGACCTTGAATCCGGCGAATTCGCTCCGGCTCAATGACCGCGGACTGCTGCAACCGGGCAAACGGGCGGATTTGGCATTCTTCGAGAAGCATACCAACCGTCCGCTGCTCACTGTACGACGCGGTAAAATCGTATATGACGCCGACAACCGTTTTAAAGAAATCGAAAACTCCGAACAGCAGCCTCAATAAACATGAAATACATTTTACTCGACTCCGGCGATAAGAAAAAACTTGAACAGGTCGGCAGCTTCCGTCTGATCCGCCCTGCATTAAACGCTTTCTGGAAACCATCACTGCCGGACTCCGAATGGCGGAAAGCACATGGCGTTTATGAACGCAATTCCAGCGGCAGCGGCCAATGGACCTGGCAGAACGGCGGCGTCCAGGAAAGCTGGATCACGGAATGGGGCGGTTTCAAGCTTACCGTGAAGCCGACCAACTTCGGACACCTGGGCTTTTTCGCCGAACAGTATGACAACTGGCAATGGATCAGCAAGACCATCAAGTCTTACAAAAACACGCCGAAAACACTAAATCTTTTCGCCTATTCCGGCATCGGCTCCATGGCGATGGCCGAAGCAGGCGCGGAAGTCTGTCACCTCGATGCCTCCAAGGGCATGATTGACTGGGGACGGCAGAATATGGAACTGAACCCGCAAGTGCCGGACCGCATCCGCTGGATCGCCGACGACGTCCTCAAATTCATCGCCCGCGAAGTCCGGCGCGGCAGTAAGTACAACGGCATCGCGCTCGATCCGCCCTCGTTCGGACGCGGCCCGCAGGGTCAGGTATGGAAGATGGAAGACCAGATTTCCGAGCTGCTGGAATCATGTAAAACCCTGATAGACGAATCGCGTCCATATTTCATTGTTTTAAGCTGCCATTCTCCGGGTTTTTCGCCGCTGGTGCTCGGCCGCATCCTGTCCGATATTTTCGGAGCTGACGGCCTCGCCGAATCCGGTGAAATGACCGTTCCGGAAAACGGCGGCAGACTGCTCCCCGCAGGCATCTTCGCCAGATACTCAAAAAACTGAATAATTGAACCGTTTTAATGTTCAAATAATTTGAATATCCAATATCCGGTCCCGGAAAACGGGATCCCGCGAGGCGGGAAATATCCAATATTGAACTTAACCACAGAGACATCCCGCAGTCGCGGGACTAACCCGATAGTTAGCAAGACGCGGAGAAATCCTTCCCGCAGTAGCGGGACCACGAAAAGCACGAAAATTCACGAAAAAAGGCAAATACAGATTTACCACTGAGGTCACGGATGTTAAAACGGAGTCAGCGTATTTATGCGGGCCATCCGCATAAAATACACTGACTCAATGTATTATCTTCATTTCCTTCATGAACTTCATGGTGAAGCAGGCTGTTCTCTGTGTGCTCAGTGGCCTCTGTGGTGAAAAACGGTTCCACTTTCGTGTCTTTTCGTGGTAGAAATGGCTGTTCTCTGAGCCTTGCTAACTCTCGGGTTAGTCCCGCGATTGCGGGATGGCTTTGGGGAGAATGGGTTTTATTGTAGCGCCGTCCGTCCCGGACGGTACTGGACAGATTGTCCGGAAAGTTGTTTGAAAACTATATATGTACGATAGTCCAAAATGGTTGGAGCCCGCTTCGCGGGAGTGAAACGCGGGAAACGTTGAAAGCCGGGACCCAGGGAATGCAGATTTATCCCGCGACTGCGGGAAGATCACTGAGGACACGGAGGAAGACAAGGCAGTAGTCAGCGGATTAATGCGGGAATACCCGCCGTAATCC
>CAIMFA010000904.1 GCA_903840185.1 uncultured Lentisphaeria bacterium
TGCCCGCGAAGAAGGTTAAGTCGAAGCGGACTTTGCAAATGATCGACGACATAGCGAGGCGAATGGTCAATCTTGAAGAAGATCGATTAAAAGAAATCGTGGTTGAAGTGTATGAGGAGAAGACCCGGAAAAAGAGCGAACCCAAATTACCATCCGATAAGCTGACGAAAATTATTATCATTTAATCAGCCAGACCTAAAGGGCAGTTTGGGTTCGACTGTGGAAACTACCTGTTCGGACACCGCCGGTAACTGCCAGTTCATCAGCGGTAAAATCATTGGCGTGCCGAAGAATATTTCGCATGCCTATCCGCCCATCTTTGGCTTATATATTGGGATCCCGTTTATCCCGCTGCCCGGCAGTCGTTCCATTTCAATCGCATCTGCGCTGTAATAGCGAATTGGCGGTGGCGGCGGTGAAGCCAGCGGGGGCTTGGACTTGACTTCCTTTCGAGGTTTTGGAGTATGAACCGGATTTCTGCGAATTTTCCTTACTATTTTTTCTAGCTCTTTCAGTGTATATCCGCTGAATGGAGCAAAAGAGTTATTGACAGGGGGCTTCGCATTAATTGATGGTAACCGCCTCTTAAGATACCCCACCAGAGTCGTCTTGGTTGCGGCCGGGGCTCTGGGCTTTTTAACGGCCCGAATAGTGCCCCCCTGCTGTAATATTTTCACTTTCTCATCGGCCTCTCTTAATTGAGCTTCAAAATCAAGCCAGGCCATATTCTCTGAATTCGGAATTCTCATTTTGTCCTTGCCCTCATCCGGCTGCTCATCTTCACCCATAAAATTCATATTATTCATCGCGTTAATTTCTCTTTTTATCTGGCGCGACCGCTGATATGCGGCAGCAACCAGATATTTGCGTGGTTGATACCATTTAAGCTTGCCAGCGGCAAGGTCATATAAGCACTCAGCCATATGCCGATTCTTCATGCCGTCTATGACATCGCGACCGACCATCAATCAATGTTTAAGCGGCCTCCACTCACTTCAAGACACGCCATTTCGCCTTATCCAGTATGACCCCGTCTATCCGCCCGTCCGGATAGATTGAAGCAGACAATAAATTACCAGAGCGCAAGCATCCCAGGCTGGAGCAACCTCCAATCCAGAATCCCTGGTAACGCAGGTTTTCGGGCAGTATTATTTTTAATACGCCGCCGGAACTATTCATACTTTTCATCGGCTGCCCGTATTTGCGGAATAACTTTAACCATGAGCTCCGGCTCAAACGCATTTTTGTAATTATGTCCTTCCTCTTTTGTGCCGCTTTAATGCGAAGGTTTACTTCTGCGGAAATTGAGGCTGGAATGAATTCTGATGCTTTAGCGCTTTGCATAAGGGCTGCAAAACAAATCTCCAAAGTCTTGTCAGCTACCCATTGAAGAGCTTGACCGTCCCGCTTGACAGCAACCATGGCCAAGGCAGCAGATTGCTTTCTTACGTGTCGAAGGACATATGGGTTCCGCCTGACGGCCTTCAAGCATAATTGGATGGGTTGTTCTTTTGCGAAAAATACAGCATGGGGGGTCTGCTCTACTGCCGCCGCAACAATCTCCGTGGTCTGCTGGAAAACATGCTCCAGCGCTAATCCATTCTGTCTGACCGCTGCGAGACATATCTCTCGAGTCTGCAAATTTACAAACTGCAGGGCGTGCCCGTCATGCTTGGCAATTTCAAGACAGACGGACTGGGTTAAGCATTGAACCTCATTAAGAACGTCGAATTCATTATCCAATTCTGCAGCTTCAACTTTTGCCGCTATCCGGCCGATTAGTTCTTTTACATAATTGTCCAATTTCATAATTTTTTTTCTTCCTTCATAAATTTGTTAATATCTATCTATTTTCCCATCTATATCATTGTACCGCTGATGCCATCGTTTTCAGTCGAAAATTTTATTCCCTCCTTTGTTAAGTTGACTTGTGCTGAAAACCTACATCATCCTGAGCCGGCCGCCAAAGCAGCAGCTTTACGGGATTTACCGGATCGTCGAATACAGCTTCAGCACCCTTCTGCCAGCGGTCCATCAACGCATACTCGACCCCGATCTTCACGTCCGGTATCATCCGGGCCATTTCCTCAATCATAATTTTCTCCACCTGCCGCGCGACCGCCAAATAGTCAGATTCAACCGGGACCTCGACAATGAACTCGTCGTGAATGAAATTGACAACTCTGAACCCTTCGCGGACAAGACGATAAAGCGCGAACTTGGCACCTGCTGCAACCAGCCCCTGAAACGGCGCATTCTTGCTCTGACAGTATGTACAGAATGATTTTATCATTCCAGTTTTCCAGATTACAGATGCGACAGATTGTACCGTCCGGCACAAATCCTCAGAGCCATGTTTAGCGGCGATGTCATCCTTAAATTTTACCTTGTGCGGGAAATCATATTCGGCTACTCTGTCCCATATCCAGTTGACCAGCGATTCAGGATATGGGTTGCCGTTGTAGGTATATGGATTGCCGGATATGACTTTTCTGAAGACCGGAAGCATGATTTCATCTTCCCAGCCGCGAGGGTTACTACACAGTTCGTAATGACCGGCGACATCCGCTCGTTCATCCATATACAGCCTCATCTCTGGATAGGCTTCGAACCATAGCTCTTTCACGTTTTTCGCCTCAGCTTCTGTAAAAGTGGCGCCGTAAGTCAACCAGGCATATTCAATGAAACTTTTTATTCCGAGGCCGCCCGGGAATCCGAATCCGGCGGCTTTGGCCTTGCTGCGCTCTTCTTTGGTCACGTCTTCCGGAGCCTTGCCAGTTATTTTGGCCGCCAGTTCGCGGTGCAGGTCTTTGCCGGCGTTAATGAGAGTGCGCATATTTGAGGATCTGTATTTTTCATAACAGATCTGAGCCAGCCCGCAGAGTTCAA
>CAIMFA010000905.1 GCA_903840185.1 uncultured Lentisphaeria bacterium
AGGACGCGGCTTTATGCCGATTTTGACGTTGACTGCGACAGGTTCTAATGTAGCTCCAGCGCCTTTTTACCTATCCACATCTTCTTTCATTTCTTTCATGCCAGATTTGACACTACCAGCCGGAGGTATCCGACTGCAAATAAATTGTTATATTGTGTGCAGGAACTGTAAAATCAACCAACAAGGATTATTCAAGGAGTAATGAAAATGGTGAAAAAGGAAGCAGAAAGATCAGGATGTCGAGAAAGCATCAAAAGCTCTCAGTTCGACGGGTACATCCCCAATATGATAAGAGAGAGTATTGTGAGGGAAGAAAGAAGCTATGACATTTACAAAATTCCTGCAAACTGGAAAAAAGATAAATATTCCTGGATATATCTGGGCATTTTAGTGATAACTATAATTGCACAATGGTTCATAGAGATGAATCTTTACATTCCGGCTTTGATTGCTAACTTCGCGGTTATGCGTGGTGAGGTAAAACTTGCGAACTCAGACGGGTTGTCAATGCCTTCTAAGTGGTGGTGTCTGATAATGCCTGTATATATATGGCGGAGATTAACCATGTTAAAACAATCCAGAATTCATTTTTGGCTTTGGATTGGAGTGCTGATTGGCTTATCGATCATATTAAACCAGGAGTAACACACATGATCGAAGACTGACGGTACAATCTGTTTGTACGACAGCAACTGGAATAGCGCAGTTTACTATTAGCAATGAACCTGTTAATTTAAGCTAATTCCGTTGCGGTCGGATAAATTTCATCCGTCGCGGCATTAAAAGTCTCACGCAAAGCATAGCCTGATTCAAGTTTACATAGAGCATTTAAAAACAGCTCCCGAAAGTGTAATAAATATAAAACAGCAAGGTTAATATTATGACGCGCTATCTGTCAAAATCACGCTTCAAACTCGCCGAAGAGTGTCCTGCCAAACTGTTCTACACGGGGAAACGCCGTGAATATGCCGATAATTCATTGGAAGACGATTTTTTACAGTCGCTCGCCGAAGGCGGTTTTCAGGTCGGTGAACTGGCTAAATGCTATTACCCCGGCGGAGTCGAAATTGATACGCTGGATGCAGTAGAGGCGATAAAACAAACCAGTGCGCTGCTGCGGCGTGACACTGTTACTATTTTTGAAGCGGCAATTCAGGCGGATAACTTCTTTATCCGCACGGACATTCTGCGCAAAAACGGCAACGATCTGGAGCTAATTGAAGTAAAAGCAAAATCATTTGACGCCGAAGAATGGGATAATGGCCTGTTTCTCAATAAAAGCGGCAAAATAGATACTGCCATGCGGCCATATCTTGAAGATGCCGCCTTTCAAAAATATGTTTTAAGCCTGGCTTTTCCTGAAGCGCAAATACAAACCTTTTTAATGCTGGCGGATAAAACCGCAACCGCGACAACGAGCGGGTTGAATCAAAAATTCCGCGTCATAAATAATAATGGTCGCAAAAGCTGCTACATTTCCTCTCCGCTGACTCCGGAAGAGTGCAATAACCGTATACTTGCCGCCGTTCCCGTTGATAACATTATTGAACTGATTTATCAGGAAAATAACATGCCTGAAAATCCCATCTGTTCCGCGTGGGAACCTGATTTCCGCGAAAGAGCGCATTTCTTCGCGGAATATTATGGCAGAGATGAAAAAATCTCCTGCCGTATATCCAATCAGTGCAAGAGTTGTCAATTCGATGCAGCCCCGGAAGATATAGCCAGAGGTTTGAAAAGCGGCAAACGCGAATGCTTCAAACAACAATTACGCTGGCAGGATGCCGACTTTGCCGACCCCTCCATATTTGAAGTATGGAATTTCCGGGATAAGGAAAAATTACTGGCGGATAGCCGCGTCAAAATTAAAGATATGCTGCCTGGGGACTTCAATCTTGAGCCCGGTAAAAATGGGATGTCCCGCGGGGAACGGCAACTGCTGCAAGTGAACAAAGTAAAAAATAACGATAACACCTTGACCTGTCTGACTGAACAGCTCAAGGCGCAAATGGATACATGGGTATATCCGCTGCATTTTATTGACTTTGAAACCTCAATGGCCGCAATCCCGTTTACGGCTGGCAGACGCCCTTATGAAGGCGTCGCGTTCCAGTTTTCCCACCATATACTCCATGAGGACGGCAGAATAGAACATGCCGGAGAATTTCTTGAAGCAACACCTGGAGTATTTCCGAATTATCTGTTTATTGACAAGTTAATGGAGCAATTGTCCAATGACAACGGCAGTATTTTCAGATACTCCAACCACGAGAACACTTTTTTGAACACAATTTTTGACCAGTTGGACGCAGACAGCACAGTTGCCACGGCTGACCGGGAAAGATGGCAGACATTCATCAAGTCAATAACACATAAAATCGCAAACAAAAAGTTATTCAGGCAGGGCGACCGCGATATGATTGACCAATGGGAAATGGTTAAACTCTACTATTACGACCCTTTAACCCATGGTTCGAACTCGCTTAAAGCTGTTCTGCCGGCAATATTAAACCGCTCGGAATTCCTCAAGGCAACTTACCGTCAGCCCATCAGCGCAATCAATGTAAGCAGTTTGAATTTCCCGCCTGATCATCTCTGGCTGAAGACTAACCCGGACGGCGAAGTATTAAATCCGTACAAACAATTACCCCGGCTCCTGCCGGAAGTTTCATGCGGCGAGGAAGATGCGCTCTGCCAGCTGGAAGAGGTTAACAACGGCGGCGCCGCTCTCACGGTCTATGGTAAACTCCAGTTTGAAGATATGACAGCAGCGGAACGCCGGCGGCTGGAAAACGCCTTGAAACGTTACTGTGAACTGGATACGCTCGCCATGGTTATGCTTCATCAGGCATGGCAGAATTTATAATAAGTAATGGATTGTGATGAGTAAAAGATAATGAGTATTTACAACCAGCATAAAGGAGAAGTAATTATGGAAAACACGCCGCGGAAAAAAGCAAATCCGAAAGCCAATGCCGTTGCCGGAGAAAAAAATTCTACGCCGGCCAATAAGGCCCCTCGCGGGTTTATGCAATTTTTATTGAACTGCTTTACTGGAAACAAGGCAGTCAAAAAGACAAATGCAGTTACCGGAGAACGGAAACCGGCGTCGGCAAAACCGCCGGAGGCAATCGCCGGGCAATCTGTAAATGCCGTTGAGATAGAAATAAAATCTATGCAGGTTATTGAAGGCCGTCCGTGGACGATACCTGATCTGAATATGCAGTTTGTCTATGTCAAGCCGGGAACTTTCTCGATGGGGTCGAATGATTTTAATGGACAAAAGCCGGTACATCAAGTAACGCTTAGAAATTGTTACTGGCTGGGTAAATATGAAGTAACACAGGATGAATACCAGGGTATTATGGGAAGCAACCCGAGTTTCTTCAAAGGCGAAAAAAAACCGGTGGAGACTGTAACCTGGCATGAAGCAGTGGGTTTCTGTCAGAAACTAACCGGGAGTGAACGTGCAGCCGGGCGGTTGCCGGATGGTTACGAGTACCGGCTGCCGACAGAAGCGGAATGGGAGTTTGCCGCCCGTGGCGGAACTGCAAGTAAAGGATATGAGTACAGCGGCAGCGATAATCTGGACAGCGTGGCTTGGTATAAGTCAAATTCCGGGAAGGAGACGCATGAAGTCGGGATTAAATCTCCTAATGAACTGGGTATTTATGATATGAGCGGTAATGTACTCGAGTTGTGCATGGATGACTGGCATGAAAATTACGACGGCGCACCATCAGATGGTAGCCGATGGGGCGAGGGTAGATGCGCTAAACGCGTGCTTCGCGGGGGTAGTTGGATGTTCGGCCCCATCTACTGCCGGGTAGCTGATCGTGACCTCGATAATACTGACATCGTCGGGGTCCGCATCGTGGGCTTCCGCGTTGCCCTCGCACCCTGTTCAAAGTGAGTCAATAGCAACATTAAGTTTGCCTTGAATGATGGTTGAATAATCTTGCTGCTGATTGTAAATTCTCGTGATGCAAATATTTTATTGGTTATCAGTATTGACAACTAACATGCAGGAGGAGTAATATGGGAAACGCGCCGAGCAATGCGGACAATAACGCTAATGCAATTGAAGAGAAAAATACTTCTAAATCGCTAATTAAAGGTCAGCCGTGGACAACGCCAAGTCTGAATATGCAGCTTGTCTATGTTGCTCCAGTAACTTTTCAAACGGGGATGAATGCTGAATACAGTAAGGGAAAACCGGCTCATAGCGTAACCATCAGCCAAGGCTACTGGATCGGAAAACATGAAGTGACTCATGATGAATTTTATTATGAATATAATAAAGCCATGGCCAGCAGCTCGAGTGAATTTAAAGGCGGGGACGAAGCGGTTGAGACTGTAACCTGGGGTGAAGCAGTGGATTTCTGTCAGAAACTAACCAGTCGTGAACGTACAGCAGGGCGGTTGCCAGATGGTTACGAGTACCGGCTGCCGACAGAAGCGGAATGGGAGTTTGCCGTTCGTAGCGGAGCTACAAGCAAAGGCTACGGCAAGGAAACGCATGAAGTCGGCTCTAAATCCGCTAATGAGTTAGATATTTATGATTATGATATTGAGTGGTGTCTGGATGACGGGCATGGTACCCGATTGCGAGATTGCCCCAGCTCTCACCGCAAGATTCGCGGCGGTGGTTGGCACTGCTACACCAGTTACTGCCGGGTGACGGTTCGGCCAGACAATTCGTCTGACGGCAGTCTCAACTACTGCTTAAGTTTCCGTGTTGTCATCGCCTCCTGTTGAAAGTGATTGTTGTTCCATTTTCTAGCTATACATCTAACTAATATCGGGGGCGCACTTTAGCTTTGGTGTTTTCGCAGCTTGAATATCGTAAACAATATGTCGCTCCGCTGGAATTCAGAGTACCTCAAGCTTCCAGCTTGAGAAGAATCGCAGACAGCAAGACAAGAGAGTTTAACGCAAAGGCGCAGAAGCGCTAAGACAAAACCATTTCTACCACGAAAAGCACGAAATTACACGAAAGTGGAACCATTTTTACCACAGAGACACAGAGAACAGCCATTTTTACCATGAAGGGCATGAAGCTCATGAAAGTAATACATGTGTCATTGCATGAACGCGGACACGACCGCATTCATGCAATGACACGGTTTTCTCTCAGTGACCTCCGTGTCCTCTGTGGTAAAAACTGTATTCCTATCCTGTCTATCCTGTCCATCCCTGTTAAAACAATGCCGGTAAGGCGACCGGCGCTCCCGGAAAAAATGCCGCAATCATTTTATCTTTTTTGTTTTTTTAAGCACTTTGATGAAGTTTTCGCCCAGGCCTGGGATCAACTGCTTGTCAGGAACCGGCATGGATAGATAACGCCCCAGTTCCCAGGCCTGATCGTGCGCGCCGGTGTCCGAACCGAACATAACACGGTCATTGCCGACAATTTTCATGGATACCTCAAACGGTCGCGGCGTGGTGAAACTGCCGCAGAATTCCAGATAGACGTTGGGGTTGGCCAGCGCCAGTTCCTCCGCCTCTAAACGGCCGCGGGTGCCGCCGCCGGAATGACCGAGCAGGAAATTGGCGTTCGGATATTTTTTGACGATATCTTTGAGCAGAGGCGGCTCGCCGTCCCAGGTGTGCAGCAGGATTGGCAGGCGGTACTTGTCGGCATATTTCCAGACAACATCATATCTGCTGTCCGTGAATGGTATCCGCCAGTAGGCCGCCAGAATTTTGAAGCCGATGTAATAGCCGCGCTTGAAGAAGCCGTCCATTTCCGCCGCCAGCTCTTTTGCATACAGCGGATTGAACGACAGATAGCCGGGGATGCGTTTTGAATATTTCATCAACTGTTTTTCGGCATAGTGATTGCCTTCAACGGCGTCACCGAACAGCGCGGTTTCAGCAGAAATCACGGTTTGCTCAATCCCCAGGCGGTCCATCTGGGCAACCATGATGTCGGCATATTCGGGGAATTCGATATCGCGGATGTACCAGCCGCGATGCGTCGGCCCGGTGTGACCGTGCGCGTCGATAACCGTTACGCCCTGCAGCGGCAGGCCGTTCCGGCAGGTCTGCCACAACGGTTTATGCTGTAATAACTCCGGAGCCTCTGACAGTTTCTTTTTGAGCGGTTTGATTTTCAGCAGGCGTTCGATATTGCCGTGCGCGATCAACCCGCGCTGTTTATCCGTTATCTGGTAATGCGCCAGCGCCGCGACTGCCGCGCCGTAATGCGCCTTGTAGCCGATACCGAACAGTAGCCGTTCAGCGCCGAATTCATCAATAATCAAATTGGCGGTATCGCGCATGTGGAGCCAGGAAATATCGACGTAAATATTTTTCTGCCGCCACATGGCATCAATCAGGCTGCCGAATCCGGGCCACATTTTCTGGGAAAAAATGAAAGACATTTGCGGGAATTTACCCGCCAGAGCGGTGAAATCGCGGATGTCGTTATCCGATCCGGCCCTGCAATCCCACACCACCACCGGCTCATACTTTGCCAGTTCGGCGAAAATCCGCTCCAGTTGAAGTACCGGGAATCTGGATACCTCCGGAAAAATGCGAATGGCCCGCACCTTGCCGGAACTGAAATTGGCTTTCAAAAAGTCCAGTACGCCTTTTTCGTAGTAGCAGGAAGGCGAGACGGCAAAGGCCGGAATCAGCCGATCTGCACAGCCGGATCCGGCAATTTCCTTAAGCAGACGGCGATTGCCCCAGGTCGGATTCAAATCCCTGGCTTCCACATGGGTCACCAGCGAACGGTCAATCCCCAGATAATTCAAATGTTCAACAAACGATGCCGCGGTTGGAAACTCAGCTTCTTCATAAGCGCCGCGCCCGATCAGACCATTGACATTAAACAGCGATGTAGAATCCATAGTTTTTTACCTCTAATTAGTTAACCGGCTTCGCCGGGACTTTAACAGCCATTTTTTACCACAGAGAACACGGAGAACAGCCATTTCTACCACGAAAAGCACGAAAAGACACGAAATAGGAACAAAAAACGAAGTCAGCGGATGAATGCGGTTACGCCGCATGCATTCACTGACTACACGTATTCTC